>JAHFRR010000092.1 GCA_023266165.1 Thiotrichales bacterium | reverse complement strand
CTTAAAAAATATAACTCTTACAGACCCCACCAAGCCCTCGACGGACTCACCCCAATGCAGTATATTCATCACTACCAATTGGAGGCTTCTCAAAAGTCTCAAAATACCTGAACCTATACACCGTGGATCTTGTATTTAAGAATAAAAAGCGTAGAATCCAACGTGCACACTTTTATTTTTAATAAAATCTTGGGAGGACATAAAGATGTTTGATCAAGAACAGACTCTGGAAAGCTTAGTAGATCAAGTACCACGCGAAAAGCTTGTTGAAATCTTGCGTGCCTCTTTTAACCTAGAGCAAGAAACTTCGGTTATTAAAAAACTTCAAGAAGCCATTCAAGAAACCAAGATATCAAAAGCCAGCGCCGCCCCCGTGCCAACAATCTACCCTGAATGTGCTTTTTATGAAGAAAGTAACGTGCTTGTTTTAACCTTTAAAGACATCAATACCTTTCGAAAAACCCAATACCTGCTCAATGTAATTACAAAAAACTCTGCTCAACCAGGTAGTCCTATGAGGGCAGGCTCAGATGCATCCGATGTTTTTCTAGATGAACCCGAGCCCTGCCAATTTACACATACCTCGGCCGGAAAAAGCATAGTTATTGAGTGTGCTGCAAATTATCCCAACGGAATTAAGCAGTGCGCGCGGATTCTAAAGGCAAATGTCTTAATACTTAAAGATGATGCGGACACCATTCTCAACCTACCGGATACGACAACAGCGGCCTCTAATAGCAAGGCCACATCTATGCATGACTGCGTGGCTACTGCTGATCCAAAGCCTTTACTACCTCAAACAATGAGCCTCGACAGATGAAGCTTCTCAAAAAACTTTTCACTTCTGCTGAGCGCAAGCAGCTGTCCAGTGACAGTGACAGTGATGGCACTGACACGCAGCATGGTGATGCAGACTTGCAGGTATCAGATGATTCATTCACATATCGAAATATCACACTCGGTGCCCTCGTATCAGGCAAAAACTATGACAGCTATACGCTTGAAGAAGGCGGCTATATCTTTTTTTCAAAAAAAGATGCTTCTGGAATTGTTTTAGGCACAAAAATTCATATTTCCCTTAAAACTCAGCATGCTAATCTTCAAAGGGCTTGGGATACGATACTGCCCATTTTGATTCACCATAGCGTACAACATGCCAAAGTAAGAGGATATAAAACTTCTTCTGAGAAAACATATCAACCTGGTAAAGAAATTGTGATTTACCAACTTGATAAAATAGTGGATCTACGTCAATTCCTACAGGATATTGAGTCAGCGCTGATATCAGCAGGTATTGCGCCAGGATCATCTGCTCCCTCTTGGAGGGTTAAGAGCAAGGATATCAAACTGACTGAACTATCAGTCTTAGGTAGCCAGTTTCTCTATTGTGCAAATGACACCTACACTGAACAGCAAGCAAGAGAGAGTGTAGAGGCTCAAAATCGTGGGCCATTACTGAGTGGAATTTCAATTGCAGCAAGCTCAGTGCTTGCTGATACAAAAGAACTTGAAGAAGGATCAACAACTATAACAAGCACTGCAATAAAATGGCCTATAGGCCTCAAGCCACCCAGTGGTGGTGACAGTGATGACGAGAGTACCACAGGCTCAGCAGTGTCTGCCCCTATCGCCGCTCTAGGGCTTTCTGGCACAGCTGAGTCTACTGACCCAAAAAAACCGAACCTAGCTGCCAATTTTCGCTGATATGTCGCTTGACATCTGTCTTTTTTGATTTTATTATCGCCATAGAAGAGCCTGAGACCCAAAAGCATTTTTGCTTTCGAGCGCAGTAACAAAAATGCTTAGTTCCAAACTTGCGATTTGCGTAGAAACATGAGAATATTGCTACCGTCCCAGGCTTGGCTGCTATTTTATATTTTTATTTACTTCTTTAAAGAGGAATGAACGCCATCATGAAATACGGATATGTTTCCAACGATGAACACACCGGACAAGACCCTCGCATTGACTTTATGCAAGCGTTGAGCGACCAAAAGATCACGCTGGATGAATTAATTGATGATGTGCAAGCCAATAAAATCCATTGGGACAAGCGTGAGCTGAAAGAACTGCTCGATCACAAACTCAAAAAAGGCGATGAGCTGATTTGTTATGAATCGTCAAACATTGCCCGCTCCACACAACAAGTGTTGGAAGTGGTCGTGCTTTTGGCCCAGAAAGGTGTGACGTTGTCTTTCCTGAAACATAATGACCACCTGATTCCGAGCGAAACGGTTGATACCAAAGAGTTTTTAACCATGATGCAACATATCGAAGAGGATTTCGTTGCACGTCGTACCACCGACGCTTTGGCCCGCCGTAAAGCGGCAGGCTTGCCCTTAGGGCGTCCTAAAGGTCGGCGCAACAAGTCTCGCAAGCTGGATCAGCATAAGCTGGAAATCAAAAAGTTTCTGGCGCTGAACATCAGTAAAGCCTCTATTGCCAAGCTGGTCGGGTGCCATGCCCAAACGCTGTATAACTACATCGATGATCGAGGCCTGGATGAAGAAGCCCGCCGTGAACGTACACAACTCTTGATCGGCTCTGAAATGCCAGAAGGCATTGCTGTTCGTGGTCGCCCGAAAGGCTCTAAGAACACCAAGCGCCATCTGAACGCTGAGGTTTTTGCGTAACGGATTCCCCTCCACTCTAACCCTCTGTAAGGGCTAGGGCATGCAATCGCTGTAAAATTAAGTCATTCAAAGGCTCGAGAACCTCTAGGGGGATCTGGCTCAAATCGATTAATCTGCGGTTAAAGGCATAGCAGTCTGCAACTCTTTGCCCGTGTCGATTCACACTTTCCATCAATTGCTGACGGAAATTGGGATTGCGATAAGCCGTCTCAACGCGATCTGCCTTCACAAAGGGATAAGCTGCTGGAATGTTATCTGAGATATCGCCTCGAATGCATTTGAGAAATAGCTCATAACCTGGATCTTTGACTTTCGGCAAACGCTCGAGCGTCTTAGGGTGCACACGATGCACGTACGCGCTCTCAAGCTGGATAAAATCAGAGTCCGAACTTACAATGGAGATCTCATCCCCCTCTTGCCGGGTCACTTGAGTGCTCAAGGCATAAATCACATCATCAGCCTCACAGCGAGGCACTTCTAGACAATGCTTTTGTTTTTCAGACTTCAAGAGCTCAATGGCCAATCTCACTTGTTGCTTTAACGGATTATCCTGACGATGGCCTTTATACCCGGGGAAAATCTCGCGACGCCAATAGATATGATGATCGCAGGCAAAAAACACCTGGGTCGGCTGGATGTGTTTATAGAGCTTTCTCATCAAATACAAGGTCGCATCATAGATGCGCTTCACAGCGTCCGGTGCTTGCTCCACATGGCGCCCCGCCAAATACGCGCCCATATAGGCGACGTTAGAAAGATCATAGACCAGGACATGTTGTTTTGCACGAATCATATCGGGGCAGTCACGCCGTACTCTGCTTGATACGCAGCGATTTGCGCCAAGTACGGTTTAAATCTCTCTTGCATTGAAGGCAATGAGAGAATATCCCCAAGCGTTGCAACGGCCATCACCGGGAAGCCGTAAGATTGCTGTAACGTCATGATGGCTGACAGAGGGGAGTCGCTCCCTCGCTCTTGTCGATCCAGTAACACAACAACCCCCGCAACACGAGCTCCGGCCCCTTGAATCAACTGGATAGACTCCAGAATCGCAGTGCCTGCGGTTATCACATCATCCACAATCAACACCTTGCCTGACAACGGTGCGCCCACCGTCACTCCTCCATCTCCGTAGGTTTTGAGCTGTTTTCGGTTAAAGCAATAAGGCACATCGCGCCCCTGATTTGCCAACGCCATCGCTGTGGCAGACACCAGGGGAATGCCTTTATAGGCAGGGCCAAAGAGCATATCAAAGTCTACCCTCGACTCCAGAATGGCCTGGGCGTAAAATTGCCCCAGCCCAGCCAGCTGCGCACCTGTTTGAAACTGTCCAGCGTTGAAGAAATAAGGGCTCACTCGACCGGACTTCAAGGTGAACGTCCCAAATTTCAGGGCGCCTGCATCCAGGGCGGCTTGGATAAATGCGTGGGCATTGCTCATCTTATTTGGATCCTGTAAACTGTCATTTCGGTCAAATTCCCTCTCACACATCCTATTGTCAATTTTTTCAGGAGTAAAAGCAAGATGCAATCTCAAACACAAGACACAACCCCCGCTACCCAGCCCGAATTTACGATTCAGAAGATTTTTGCCAAAGACTTTTCATTTGAATCGCCCAACACCCCAGGAATCTTTATCGCTGAGACCAAAACAGATGCCCAAGTGGATATCAAAACCGACAGCATCAGCCTAGATGCCCAAACGTTTGAAGTCACGCTCGCGATCACGCTCACCGCCAAATCCAGCGACCGCGTTGTGTTCTTGGCAGAAGTGAAACAAGCAGGGATCTTTACCCTCAAAAACATTCCAGCACCCGAGAAAAACTCTCTCTTGGGCAGCTACTGCCCGAGCGTTTTGTTTCCCTACGCTCGAGAGATGATGAGCAGCATGATCAGTCGCGGTGGCTTTCCGCCCTTTCAACTGGCCCCTATCAATTTCGATGCGCTCTATCTCGAACAGCAAGCACAGCAACAAGCACAACCCACTCCAACAGATCCCGCTACCCTTAATTAATTTATTTATTAAAATAATTTATTAAATATTTATAAAATAATGAAACATCCAAAGCCTCCGTATTGCTTCATGACGTATAATATCCGCAAAGGCAAAGGTGCCAACCGCGGCCATCCTGAGCTGCACGAGATTATCCAGCAAATCCAGGTGCAACAGCCTGATATCCTGCTGTGCCAAGAAGTCGCTCAGTACCATGGAGAATCCCCTCAAAAGCAAGACGAGCATTTTGCAGCGCTCCTGGATATGCACCATTGCTATGCGCCCAATGCCTTCTTTGAGCATCGCAATCACGGCAACGCCTGCTATTCCAAGCTTCCCATCAGTTGTCACACCAACTTCAATGTCTCGACCAATATTTTCGAACGTCGAGGCATTCTGCTGTCAGAGCTGATGCTCCCACACACCACGCTGTTTGTGTTCAATGTCCATTTTGGACTGACGCCCATGCAGCGACGCTTACAGGCCAAAGCGCTGGAAACCTTGATTCACCAAGAAGTCCCCCCTGAAAGCCCCATCATTGTCGCGGGCGATTTTAATGATATTTCCGGATGGGTAGATCGCCATTTGCAAAAAACAGAGGGTTTCAAAAGCGCGTTAGCAGATCTCGATCGCAATGACCGTATGACTTGGAGTAGCCGCAATCCGGTGCTTGCCCTCGATCGCATTTACTATCGACACCTGACCGTTCATTCCGTTGAAGTCCTCAAAGGGGCCTTGTGGGAGACCCTTTCAGATCATCTGCCACTGAAGATGCTGTTTTCGGTGTGAAACAGCATTAAGAGGTTCGGCGAAAATACCTTACACATTTCGCCACCCCAGCAAAGGCTAAGGTATCCACAGATCTTGCTAACTTATTCAATTGGCAAGATTTTCTTATTCCCTCCTCCCTTGCGGAGGAGGGTTAGGGTGGAGGGTTCATGCTGGCAATGCCTGTATTCAGTTGTCGCCCAACTACTTAACA
>JAHFRR010000009.1:15428-19727 GCA_023266165.1 Thiotrichales bacterium | reverse complement strand
TTAAAAAATATAACTCTTACAGACCCCACCAAGCCCTCGACGGACTCACCCCAATGCAGTATATTCATCACTACCAATTGGAGGCTTCTCAAAAGTCTCAAAATACCTGAACCTATACATTGTCGCACACCCCTATTGTTGAATCCTGAAAACCCTGCTAGAATGCTCCTGAGTTTTTGAAAGTTTTGCAGCGCACCCTTTATATTCTCGGCTAAGGCCACTTTATTCATACGGCGCTGTTGAACTGATAAAATGACGTAACGAGTTAATTGAGACAGACAAAATCGCCAGAGTGGCTTCTAGAATCTAGAACCTGACTTCTCGCGGCTTTGTAAAAAGACCTTCTCGCCTGCTTTATAATTTTTATAACTCAGGGCTGTGAAGGCATGAGCATAACCAGGGTGCCCTGATTTTTTAAGATGGCAGCACCGCATGGATTTTTGTTTGTTGCCTGTGTCCATTCACTCGTCCGATAATATTGATTTTAATATTTTTTAGGAAAGGTGAACCCATGTCAGACCGTATTATGCTGATCAATGCATCCCAAATTGAAGAAACCCGAATTGCCATCGTTGAAAAAAACCAACTGATTGACTTAGATCTTGAAGTCACCAGTCATGCGCAAAAGAAAGCGAATATCTATAAAGCCCTCATTTCTCGCGTTGAGCCCAGTCTCAATGCGGTCTTCGTGGATTATGGCGCTGAGAAACATGGGTTCTTGCCCATCAAAGAAATCAGCGCAGATTATTTCACAGATCCTGCCGCCAACCCTTATGGTGACGATGCTCACCGCTATCTTAAACCTGGCCAGCCCCTCTTGGTTCAAATCGAAAAAGAAGAGCGTGGCAATAAAGGCGCAGCCCTGACCACCTATATTTCCCTGGCGGGTTGCTACATGGTTTTGATGCCCAACAACCCTAAAGCCGGCGGAATCTCGCGGCGCATTGAGGGAGACGAGCGTCAAGAGCTGAAAGACATTGCCCAGCAGCTGAGCTTCCCCGAAAAAATGGGGACAATCCTACGCACAGCCTGTATTGGCCGTTCAATCGAAGAGCTACAATGGGATCTGGATACGCTGTTAAAATTTTGGAGCGCCATCCAAGAAGCTTATGACAGTAAGCCTGGGCCGTTCTTGATTTACCAGGAAAGCGATATTATTTTGCGTGCCGTCCGAGATCATCTGAAAGAAGATATCCGAGAAGTGATTGTCGATAATAAAGAAGCCTACGCCCGTGTGCTGGAACACGTCAAGCGCTTGCGCCCTGACTTTGCCAATCGCGTCAAGCTGGAAGAGCACATGATGTCGCTCTTTGCCCGCTATCGCATCGAGGCTCAAATTGAAAGCGCGTATGCCCGTGAGATCCAACTGCATTCCGGTGGCTCGATCGTCATCGACCACACCGAAGCGCTCACTTCCATTGACATCAACTCCGCCAAGGCCACCAAAGGTGGTGATATTGAAGAAACCGCGCTGCAAACCAACATTGAAGCCGCTCACGAGATTGCCAAGCAACTCAAGATCCGAGACCTGGGCGGCTTGATTGTCATTGATTTTATCGACATGTACGCGCAGAAAAACCAACGTGAAGTGGAAAACCAGCTGACACAAGCCATCAAGAGCGATCGTGCCCGCATTCAACTGGGCAAGATCTCCCAATTTGGTCTGCTCGAACTGTCTCGTCAACGCTTACAACCCTCCCTCAGCGAGGCTACCAGCCTCACCTGCCCACGCTGTCTGGGTCATGGCACCATTCGTTCGACACAATCGATGGTCTTATCGCTGATTCGCCGCATTCGAGAGCTGGCTCATCAGAAACCCGGGATGGAGCTCGTGATCCAAGCGCCGATCGATATCGCGACCTACTTGCTCAATGAAAAGCGCCGTGAGATCGACCAAATTGAATATCACAGCAAATGCCTGATCACGCTGATCCCCAATCGCCATATGGAGACGCCACAATACACCATGGCAGCGCGCAAACCCGCGAAGAGCCATACGTTGACCGCCTCTTATGATCAAGTGGAAGTTCCTGAGGTTGATGATGTGGTTGCCCGTGCTGAAACCGCTGTTTTTGAAAAGCCTGCTGTTTCTGGCATCATGATTGAAGATGCCCCCACATCGATGCAACGCAAATCCAAAGGAGGATTGCTCAGCAGCCTTTGGAAGGCCATCTTCAGCGGGCAAAGTGCCGCCAATCAAGCACAACCTCCTAAAAAACCTGCCGCAAATCGACCGAATCGCAATGAAGGCAGCCGAGGCCGACGTCAACCTGGCGCTCCAACCACTCAAGGTGCCCAAGGCCCAAGACCTGCGCGCACCCCTAGAAACCCTACTCAACCTCACAATGGCTCTCAGAGAGGCCCGTCTAACAGACGGCCTCAAGGGTCTCAACTTGGAGTTCAATCAGGTACTCAACCTGGAGTTCAACCAGGCACTCAAGGCCCTGCCGTGATCTCAGATGCTATGCTCACCCAAAATCACCCTCCCGTCATCGATAAAACCGAACGTGTGATCAGACCTGAAAGATCTGAAAGGCCTGAAAGATCAGAGCGTTCTGAGAGACCTGAAAGAGCCGAGGGCGCCTCAAACCATAACCGCCGACGCGGCTCGAAACCTTCTCAAGCATCCTCGAGAGACTCAGGGGCCCACGACCCTACGCACAACCAAGTTCAGATTCAAACCCCTACGCCCAAGCCTCGCCCTAAAAAGCCTGCCGTAAAGCTTCCTGAGGGTGCCCTCTTGAATCAGGATGTCGTGGTTGAGGTTCTGAAAGGCGACGTGCAGGCGTTGTTAAACACCCCCGCGATGGTGAACGACAATGCCAAGCGTGTGGAGTCTTCAAAACCCAGCGCTACACCCACACAAAACCACAATGGATCAATTGACGTGGTGTCGATTTAAAGGGAACGGCTATACCCCCATTCCACGAATCAGCTTCACCTGGTTCCGTGCAAGGCTGGCATCAAAGCGTTCACTCATCAGAAAATCAAATTCTTTTTGACGACTGTAATAGAGCGGGTCGCTGAGATCTAGACCTTGCAGGCCCGGATGGCACATGATCAAGCCCCCATCCTCACTCTCAGATAAAAATTTTTGAAAATACGCTTCCAGGTCCTCAGGTGTCTTGGCTTTAAAGCCATAAATGCCTGAAAAACTCGTATTGTGCGCGATGGCTTTTTGGGTGAGCCAGCGCTCTAAAGGCCTCGCGCCCGAATATCGAATCACCTGAGTTTTCGCATCCCGCCAAGAGCTGCCTTGGACATTCCAGACAGAACGAACGTAATAGGCATGATCTTTAAATCGCTTCTGGAGCAATGCCTGCAAGGCGGCACGGATACGAGGAAAATGATGAATATGCTGATGACCATCGATAAAATCCGGAAGCCTACCAAATGCTTTGACAAACTGGTCGAGCTGGCGCTCAAACTCAGCCAGTATAGACGCCACGGTGAATCGATGCAAAAAAGCTGACAGCAAAAGCTTGCCCACGGAAGGCAACCGACGATCCGGCATCAATCCAGGGATCTGACCTAAGGCATACCCATGCGTGAGATTCAAGTGCAAGCCAATATCAATCAGGGTTTTACAGCTTTGGAGCTGCAGCGCTGCTTCCCAAAAATCTCGCGTGGTCACCAGACAACTGGTTGCCGTAATACGCGAGGCGCGAACCAGCTTCAAGATCCCCTGAGAGATTTCTGCGTTTTGCCCAAAATCATCGGCACAGAGGATAATTTGCTTCATGGCTTTATCCTGCCATCACGGGTACACGCCAATCTCGACCAAAGGCGCGTGAACTCACCTTAGGGCCTATCGGAGCTTGACGGCGCTTGTACTCGTTTTGCTGGATGCGCGCAATCACAAAATTCACCATACGAGTTTCAAAGCCCTTCTCAATGATCTTCTGGGCATCTAGATTGTCTTCTAAATAATATTTGAGGATCTGGTCTAAAACCTCATAAGGGGGCAATATATCTTGATCCTTTTGGTTCAAAGCCAGCTCGGCCGTGGGCGCGCGATGGATCACACGTTCAGGAATCACGAGCGAAAGCTGGTTGCGATAGTGCGCAAGGGCATATACCTGAGTTTTATAAACATCTTTGAGAACATCATACCCACCGGCCATATCTCCATAGAGCGTCGAGTACCCGACCGCCAGCTCGCTCTTATTGCCCGTGGTCAAGACCAGTTTACGCCATTTGTTCGAGAGTGCCATCAGCAAGACCCCTCGCGTGCGCGCCTGGAGATTCTCCTCGGTCACATCCGGCCCATAGCCTTCAAACAGATGAGACAGCGAATGC
>JAHFRR010000009.1:0-15418 GCA_023266165.1 Thiotrichales bacterium | reverse complement strand
GGGCAACACCTCAAACTCAACCCCCAAGCGCTCTGCCTCCCATTTGGCATCCTCCACACTCATCTCTAGGGTATAGCACGAAGGCATCGAAACAGCTGTCACGGCCTCAGGGCCCAAAGCATCGACCGCGATGGCCAACACCAGAGCCGAATCAATTCCTCCTGAAAGCCCTATCAGAACCCCTTCAAATCCATGGTGTTGCACATAGTCTCGAACCCCCTGCACCAAGGCCTTATACGTTCGTTCAATCATAGACATCACCGGAAATTTAGCATGACGCGAAGTAATCTTCCCCCGCCCTTCAATCAAACCCCGAACACAGTCCTCTTCAAAATGTGCGCCTTCAGCCAGTAAGCACAGAGACGCATCAATCACAAACGAACCGCCATCAAAAATCAACTCATCTTGCGTCCCCACCGAATACACACTCAATAAAGGCAAGTCGGTTTCTCGAATTCTTTTGGAAGCCTCTACTAAGCGCTCTTCATAACGCGTTTGGGTGAAAGGTGAGGCATTGATTTGAAGCAACACCGTGGCGCCTGCTTTTTTCAGATCCTGCGCCACCTCCGTAAACCAACCATCTTCACAGATCATCAAGCCAAAGGTATGGCCTTTATAAGAAAACAAGCCTGGACGCGTTCCTGGCGTGAAGTAACGCATCTCATCAAACACCCCAAAATTGGGTAGCCTGCGCTTGGCATACACCAAGATGCGCGCCCCCTCAACCAAGACAGACAGCGCGTTATAGCACAACCCCTCTTCATACAGCGGATGACCGATAACCACCAAGCGCCCCACGGTGTGCGCCGCGATTTTTTCCAGCGCCTGATGGATCCGTTCAGGCATATTGCTTTGAAATAAAAGATCTTCCGGCGGATAACCTGCCAACACCATCTCGGGAAACACCAGCATGTCCAGCTTTGCGTAGCGCGAGATCAACGCCAACACCCGCTCCGTATTGTCTTCTATCGCCCCAGCGATCGAGGCACATTGCACCAAACCAAATGACGTCAACATTGTATTTTACACCCCATCATCTCACATCTCGCCAAATACGCGCGCCAAGCTGCGTAAACTTTTCCTCTAAGAAGGCATATCCTCGATCCATATGATACGTTCCTTCGATGGAGGTGATGCCCTCTGCCACCAATCCCGCCAAGACCAGAGCTGCTGCAGCCCTTAAATCTGTCGCTTTGACAGGTGCACCAATCAGCTTATCTACTCCAGCCGACACGGCCGTACGCTCTTTCACTTGAATGTTCGCGCCCAATCTTTGAAGCTCAGGGACATGCATAAATCGATTCTCAAAAATGGTTTCTGTAATCATGCCCACACCGGATGCAATCGCATTGAGTGCCAAAAACTGAGGCTGAAGATCCGTGGCCATCGCCGGATAGGGCCCTGTCTCAATCGTCAATGCCTGCAAGGGTTTATCACCTCGTAAGACCGTGATGGTATCATCATAGGTTTTGAGCCTCACCCCCGCTTCCACCAATTTCTGCAACACCAGCTCTAAAGGTTTTTTCTGCACATTGTGAATCGTCACTTCCCCACGCGTCATCGCTGCTGCAATCAAATACGTCCCCGCTTCAATCCTGTCAAAAATAATATCATGCGTGGTGCCATTCAACCTTGGCACGCCTTCAATCTCAATACGCGAGGTGCCTGCACCATGAATTCTCGCACCCATTTTGATGAGCATGCGCGCCAGATCTTCCACTTCAGGCTCTGCCGCGGCATTTTCCAAGATCGTCGTGCCTTCCGCCAACGTTGCAGCCATCATCAAGTTTTCAGTACCCGTCACAGTCACCGTGTGCATTTGAACACGCGCGCCCTGCAAGCGCCCTCTGACAGAGGCCTCAATAAAGCCTTGCTTCAGCTCAATCTCAGCGCCCATCACCTTCAGCCCTGCTAAATGAATGTCAATCGGGCGCGTCCCAATGGCGCACCCGCCTGGTAACGCCACCCTCGCATAGCCAAAGCGTGCCAGCAAAGGCCCCAACACCACAATCGAAGCGCGCATCGCACGCACCAGCTCATAGGGAACTGTCACATCCGCAATGTCATGGCTTTGTAGGCAAATGGAGGTACCGCTCTCAAAGGTACATTCCATCCCAAGATCTGCAAGCAAAGCAATCATCAAGCTGATATCTTGCAGCTGGGGGAGATTACGCAACAGTACAGGCTCTGATGTCAAGAGACAAGCGGGTAGCATCTTCAATGCCGCATTTTTTGCGCCCGCAACCGAGACATCTCCTCTGAGGATGCATCCACCCTCCACTTTTAAAATATCTTCCAATTGAGTTTTCCTATTTTATTTTAACGTGATCTTTGAGAAATTTAAAGCGCTAACCTTCACTGTTTAACCTCTTAAACTCTTCAGACGTATAGGTCTTTAACGCCAACGCATGAATCGCCCCGGTTGCAATCAAATCTCCCAGTGCCGCATAGACCCTCTGCTGACGCTTTAACTTTGTTTGGCCCTCAAAACATTGTGAGACAATACACGCCTCAAAATGCACCTGGTCATCGCTTTCCACCACCAGGCTGATCAGATCTTTTTCTTGAAACGCCGTGCGTAATAAAGTTTTAACGTGCTCGGGTGTCATCAGGCCTGTCTCCTCTCTGCTACAATCGACGCTATGAGCAACGGCTCAATCCCTTGAGCACGTGCCAATGCGTGCAGTCTATCAGGTGCATTTAAAATTTCCAGTAAAATGTTATTTTTTTTTGATGCTCTCAAGCATTCTAAGCAAAAAGCCAATCCCGCACTGTCAATATACTTTAATTTTTGAAAATCCAATGTCCAGCGAGACCCCTCAACCGGAAAAGCCCCCACACCTTGAGGCATCAGCTCAACCACTGTATTTTTATCTAAACTCCCCGCAAAGCACCAGAGGCTCTCAGAGTCTTTTATACTTTTTATCACAGACAGCGCCACCCAAGCCCCCTTCATCACTTAATCCACTGGATCAAGCGCATTGTATCTCGAAACCGTCAAGAGGAGAACGGGAGCAGATAAAATTTATGGGGGATCCTACAGGCCGCCCTGTTGATAGTGCGCTACGGCAGCACTCTACACGGCTTGACAAAAAAAATTAACTGTTCTATTGTCCATAACACGAGAGAAACCAGAGGGGATAAATAAAATGTATGCAGACACAAAGCAAAGTGACGATGCGTATCAGCAGTACCTAGCCTTGCATAAGAAGTCCGAAACCTGCCGCGAAGAGCTAGCAGAAGTTTGGGCTCTACTGGTTGAGCTGCAACGTGATCCGAGAAGCCCTGCTTCTCTCACAAGTCAACAAAAAAAATTTTTGGAAAAGACAGCTCTATACGAAACAGCAAGAAAAAATGAACAGGAATGGATTACAAGTCTGAGAGAACAGGTGAAACAACAGGCTGGTGCGTATAATAACGCAAAGACTAGCGCTGCGGCTGTGGCAAAGGAAACAAAAGACTTACAACCAGCTGCCTTCCGGCAGGCAGGACGATCAGCTGATCAAGAAGAGAGTTCACGTCCACATCCCAATACAGGAAACAAGGGTATACTAAACAAGATGGCACCGGACGGCTCTTCAACGCCCATTTCCAACTCCTTGGAGGCAGCATATAGAAAACAACGAAAGAATACTTCCAAGCTTCTTTCACGAAATTGAAACTTATATGGCCCTCAAAAAATAAAACAGGCGGTTTTTATGCGCATCCATATTGGTTTTATGGCTGAGGAGCTTTCAGCGAAATTAAAAATAACCCTGCTCCAGCCTGGTGTATCTGTGATTATCATCACGCGAGACGATGTCCGAGAAGGTTTTTTGTTTGAGCAGCCTTTAGCTCGTTTCCAGGGTGTTAAGGAAGCGATAGAAAGCTATCAGTATGGGATGACATTTGCTGATCCACCAAGCACGAACACGCCAATACAAGTAAAAAGTCTAATAACACATCTTGAAAAAGAGTTTATTTTTGATCTTGAAGACTTTCGACTACCCCAGAAATCGAAGCTAACTGGTAATCGTGCAAAGCTTACCGTTATTTTTACGAACCCTAATCTCCCATTCACGGATGTTTATGTGCAGTTTCCTGAAATGGGTTTTCAATCCACCCTAGCACCTCTTTTGTGTAAAAAATTGTTCAAGGGGCTTTTTAGCTTCTTAAAGCCAACCCTCAGCCCAAACGAAAGCTTTGTGTTTGATGCCTTCGGAGCAGGAGGTTCCATGAATCCAGACCTACCACCAGGCTCTATGGATAGAATTATGGCTGTATTGAATATTCGGACATCTCTTGAGAAACTGAATTCAAAGGGTATCAAAAGTCGCATTGATTTTCGACCTATGGATCTTTCCAATAAAGTTCGATTCGCTGAATATAGTCTCGAGGCCAAGAGAGACATGGAAAGCAACGAAGTAACCCAGAAAACATTAGAGATGCAGGAAGCATCCAGGGTGTATTTTCTCAAACAAAAGCAAATTTTGGATAGAATCGATCCGAGTACACAATATCGAAACTTTTTAATAAATAAAGAGTTGACCTACGGAGAGTTGACGAAAAGAGTTGCCCATGCGATCAATACACCGAAACCTGCACTAGACAAAGCAGGACTGTTTACCTCTACTGAAGTGCTCCTTCCTGATGCTTCCGAACATCAACTGAGTACCCTGACACAGTTTCTGGAAGAAATAAACAGCCTACACATCAAACATCTAGACGGACTTCTTACTCACTTGAAAGACATGAGCGACTTGCCTCCTCTCATCAAGAATCTTCTACCGCATTCTGTCAGCATTGCCGCTAGCATGTTTGTGGATGACGCAATGAAGTCTGTAGGCTATCGCTTGCTGGGTAAGAAGGCAGCCAGTGTTAACATGGAAGATGACTTAGTTATCAAGGTAAATAAATACAGCAAAACCCTTCTTCAGGAGCTCTTCCCAGAATCAAAAGTTGAGTTCTACTGCTTTCGTGTGCATTGTGATCCCTTCAAAACCCCACGAAAGTGGGGTAAACACATGACCGAAGAAGCAAAGAAATTTCGGGTTGGGGTCAAGTATTACGTTGATGCAATTTTATGGGGCATAAGTGGTTTTGAGAGCCAGTTTCTGACTGATGAAGCTCATTGGAGGTGGTTCGTCGACAGCAATCTGCCTCTCCCCAAGCGAAAGCTATCTCTCGATCATAAGAAGTATTTTTATACAAGCCATAGGCAAGACAATATAGACGTCGTGCTCGACCCATTTTGGCGAGAAATTGCCACTGATTTTCTGGTAACGCTTACCAAATCATCTGTGCCTACTCTGGCTAAAAAGGCTAAAGCCCTTCGATCTACTTTAGCTAATACTGCTATTGAAAACTTAGAAAATCAGAGAGCTATGATTACCGATTTGGTGACTACATTTCTTGATACCTCTCAAGACTGCTACGTCGATAAGAATCCTGTGAATATCGATAAGAAATTTAAAGTATGGGTTCGAGATAAGTCCTGGGGAGGCTCAACCGCTAAAACTCTCGACAAACTACAGTTTAAAGGCTCCAATTTAGACCGAAGTCTTTATGTGTCAACCAATATTCCAGCCCTTCTAGATCACGGGGCAAAGCGTGTGAGTGAATTGATGCTGCCTCCCACTGTTGATAAGCGGACAGTCTCACCTTTTTATCCTACTACATCGCCGACAACATCAGGATCAGGGAACCCCTCTGCAGGGGAAGTATCACCTGTGAACTCCCTAACTCAATCAAAGGCTGTAGAAAACACACGAAGTACACGTTCAAAAACAAACGCCCCAAACAACTCAGGTCAACTGGGAAGCTCTCCAACACCCCTCTATAAGTATAAACAGGGATCCAACAAGCGAGGCAGAAGCAATACACCAGACTATAAAAGTAGAACCCATAGCTAGGGCATTTTCATCGCGGGTTATTTGGATTTCTCACCCCACAAGGCTACAGCATGCACACATCTTGCTAACCTATTGAATTGACAAGGCTTTCTTATTCCCTCCTCCCTTGCGGAGGAGGGTTAGGGTGGAGGGTACGTGTTGGATAGAACATGCAAATAGCCTCGTCGTCCTGGCACTCGAAGCGCTATGATTTTCGTGAAAGCCTTATGAATCCTGGTTCCTGACGGCCCCGCTGCGCGTGGCATCAGGACGACGAGGGCAGGTCTGTACCCACTGAAATATAAGGATTTGAGTTAAAGATTTCTGCAGCTTGGCACCCTCCACCCTAGCCCTCCTCCACAGGGAGGAGGGAATAAGAAAGCCTTGCCAATTCAATAGGTTAGCAAGATGCATGCATGCCATAACCCGCAAAGGCCGAGGGGACAGACAGTCCTTACCAATCAATCAGTTAAAGCTCAGCCTTGATCCTTATTCAAATCCTTCAGCTTTCCTGTCAAGGTGTTAAGATCTGAGTAAGTCTGAAACTGCGCGCGGTAGTTTTGCAAGAAGCTGACGCCATCGACCACAAAGTCATAGATTTTCCACTCGCCTCGCACCTGAACCAGGTAGTACACCACTTGAGATGGCTGCTGTCCGCCGGATTTAGGTTGAATCGTGCCTGAGACAGCAATAAATTGCTTAGACTCCCAGCCAGGTGCCAAAGGCTTGAACGTCAGGGTATAGTCAGTCACTTTCAGTAAAGCGTTTGCATAAGCGCGGGTGAGCAGGAGGCCAAACTCATCAATAAAGGCTGTCCGCTGGTCTTTAGAGGCCTTACGCCATAAAGGCCCGACGGTCAAAGCTGCCATATAGTTGACATCCAGATGAGGCATCACCACTTGTTTGACCAACGCAAACAGCTTTTGAGGGGAGTTTTGCAGGCTTGCACGCTGCGTGCTGATATCCTGCTGCAACGTCAGCAAAGTCCCTTGGATCATATCCTGCGGGTTCTGTGCCGCAAAGCTGAGATGCACACTGAGCACCCAAAAAAGCCCTAGCAACCAGCGATACCCATCACCCCTGAATTTTCTCACACAACACTCCTTATTTGTTATTTATTTTTATTATCTATTTTGAACTCTCTGGGGAATTCTCTTTAGAGCTGCTCATAAACGTTGAAATCAAGGTCGACAGATCTGTCGGGGCAATCCCTTGTTTGGGCAACTCCATGCCAGGTGTCACATTCATAGGCATCACACCTGGCGTGAGATTGAGATAATTGCCGCCCAGCAAACTCATCGAAGCCACTTGACCTATGGAGTCTACCGGCAAATCTCCATATTTTTTCAAGATGCTGAAAGTCACGAGGGCATTGAAGCTCAAAGGATCCAACGTAATTTGTGTGACTTGCCCCACGCTCACACCTGAGATTTTCACTGGCGCACCGACGCTCAGATCGCCCACATTCGGAAACGCTTCACTGAGAGAGAAATAATTTGCCCCCAAGCTATTGGGATTCAAGCCTGCTCCGCCTCCCAAAATAGAAGAGAGCGCCCCCATCAAACCCCCTGCACCTTGATTGGATGTCTGCAACACGCTGCCATTTTTCAAATACTGAGGCGCAAGACCGGGCGTGATGGCAATATAGTTATCCCCTAACAAACTGGCTGAGGCGACCTGCCCCATGGAATCCAATGGGATCTGATTAAACTGATCTTCAATGCGCATTGAAACCACGGCATCTAAGGTTTTAGGGTCGAGACTCACTCCTGTCACCTGGCCAATCTCAACACCTGCAATACGTACCGGAGATCGGACTTTCAAATTATCAACACTCGAGAAATCTTCTTGAACCGTATAATAGTGTGCCCCCAAACCACTTAAACTCAATCCACTCACACTCAATGCTAAAAAGGCCAGGCCCAGCCCTGCCAAAATCACAAAGATCCCGACCCAGACTTCAATCCAATAATGCTTTCGCATGATTCTTTATCCCCTTAGTTATGAAACATCACAGCAGTCAGTAAAAAGTCTAATCCCAGCACGGCCAAAGAGCCATAAACAACGGTTTTGGTTGTCGCTTTCGCGATGCCTTCAGAGGTTGGTACACAGGCATAGCCTTGATAGACCGCGATCCAGGTGATGACCGTTCCAAAAACGATACTCTTGATCACACCATTGAGGATGTCTTGTGTAAAGCTGACTGAAGCATGCATATTATTCCAAAACGCCCCTGCACTCACCCCCAGCCATTTGACACCCACGGCATACCCACCGTAAATGGCGACAGCACTGAAGACCAGCGTCAACAAGGGCATCGAAATCTGGCCCGCCCAAAACCGTGGTGCAATCACCCGCCGAATGGGATCCACGCCCATCATTTGCATCGACGAAAGCTGCTCAGTGGCCTTCATCAGACCAATCTCAGAAGTCAACGCACTGCCTGCACGTCCAGCAAATAAAAGCGCTGTCACCACAGGGCCCAGCTCTCGAGTGATGCTGAGCGCCAGCAACTGCCCAAGCGATCCATCCGCCCCAAATTGAGAGAGGGTATAAAAGCCTTGCAACCCCAAGACCAGACCAATGAAAAGCCCTGAGATGATGGTAATCACCAGCGAAAGCACACCCACCATATAAAGCTCTGCAAACAAGAGCCTGACCGAGACAGGCCCGCCTATCGCACGCGCCAGCAGAATCGACGCCTCACCCAAACGCGTCATGCCCTGCAGCGTAGTGCGCCCTAGCTCTGCTGCGCTGTCTATCAGCTTCATGTTGAACTCCCCCTACTCTCTAGAAAAGCATTATACTGGGTTTGCGATTGTTTGTGGATCATGTGATGATAGAAAAATTCGAAAATTTTATCTCACTCAACAAGGAGCTACTCTCATGAAATGGATCCTCGCCCTGCATATTCTCTCTGTGATCGCCTGGATGGCAGGCCTGCTCTATCTTCCCAGGATTTTTGTGTATCATGCAGAAACGCAAAACGTGGAGACCCTACAAACATTTAAAACCATGGAGCGTAGGTTATTTTATTTTATTATGACACCTGCTTTGGTCTTGGTGTTGCTGACGGGGCATTGGCTTTTTGTGAATTATAGCACCCAGCATCCAGATCATATGGGTTGGTTGTATCTCAAAATATTTTTTGTTGGATGGCTGCTGGTGTTTCATGTGATGTGTGGGTATTATTTAAGAAAATTCCAACAAAATCAAAATACCCGATCCGGTCAGTTTTTCAGGATTTTTAATGAAATCCCCACAATCTTGATGATTGTGATTGTGCTGTTGGTCGTGTTGAAGCCTTAACCCCTCCTACTTCACATCCTGATAAGCCACAATGGCATCCAACGCAGGGCCATAAATACGAGTACGGCTTTGACTGGATAGGGTCACCAATTTGAGCTCGAGCAGCCTAGACAACACGTTAGAGATGTTTTGCGATGTCTTGTCCGTTGCCTTGACCAAATCCATGGGCGTTGCCGACTCCAATTTTACAAGCGCCCGCAACACCTGCTCTTCCGCCTTACTGACTGACGATGTCTGAATGCGCTTCATGGCCAATTCACGAATCGCAGGCTTGGCAATCTCCAAAGTCACTCGGTCTGTCAGATCACCCACAAACAGGCTATTGGTCAAACGCTTCAGCAAACCAAAAATATAACGCAGCCGACCTTTGGTCAGATCATACAGATAGTCAAATACAGCAGCATCCATGGGCAACTCTGCCTTTGCGCTGATCTGATAAAAGCCCAAACGCCGCTGAATTAACTCATTGTACTCCGATTGAGAAACGGGCCCGATGACCTCTTCGTAGCTGACAATATCATCCAATCGATCGACATCCTGCATAATGAACTGCCGCAGCCCCACATCACCCACCAACAGCCAACTGATACCATCTGTTTGAAAGTAATCGCGCATCATGTTGAAAAGATATTTCAAGTGCTCTTCACTGTGAACTTCAGGAACGTCAAGGTTATTGAGCTGAATCAATAAACCGTACCGATATCCAGCCGCACAAATCAACGCCGTGAGATCTTCCAGATGATGTCCCAATACGTTGGATGGAACGATCACTGGCTGAGAAGAAACGCCTGCTGATTTGCCATAATGGACACCGAACCCAAATGCCGACACGCCAAAGGCGCGATATGCCTCAGAGATGTGCTGAGACAATGTCTTGGCTTCTTGGAAGCGCTTATCCTGAAATAAATCATCATGATAGAGCTCGATTTCTCTCACCACATTCGCAATAATCGCTGAGAGCAACGTCTCTGCATTCCAATGCGCTTCCACACGAATCTCATTACGTGGTGTAAAATACAAATGCTCGGCTTGTGCTGAAAATCGTAAATAATTGGCAAACGAGGTTGTCCCCACACCTCGCGCACCTTCGATCACCGCCAGCACGTTCTTTTCATGCAAGACATGCTTGAAACGCTTGATCTCTTGGGCATGGCCGGTGTATAGAGACAGTGTCCCTTGCGAAATGGGATCTGTACTGAATGGATTCTCTCGAAATCCTAAAGACTCCCAACGCATCACTCACCCCTTAAATTTGAAACTCTGAATGTTTTCCACTATACACAAAATTTTGTGAATTCACAAGATTTTGTGAATTCACAAAATTCTGTGAACGGTTGTGTAATCTATTTTTAAGTGCTTGAGGGTGTATGCAACGCCTGCATGGCCTTATTCATATGGGCGGGATCCCCGATGAGGATATCGTCCATCACATCCAGCGCTTTGAGAATCCCTGCATCAATTGCCTCACGCTCAGCCCCTAAAGGGCATCCCAGTACAAACCCTGTCACGCGATCAGGGCTGCCTGGATGGCCAATGCCCACGCGCAAGCGCCAAAAGTTCGCTCCCAAACGTTGGATAATATCGCGTAGACCATTGTGCCCACCATGCCCGCCGCCAAACTTCAGACGCACTGTGCCAGGCGGGAGGTCTAAATCATCATGCACCACCAGAACGTGCTCTACAGGGATTTTGTAAAACTGCATCAGAGCTTGGACAGATAGACCATTGAGGTTCATAAACGTCTGAGGAAAAAGAATATAATAGTCTTGGGACGCTTGAAGAGAAGAGGAGAGCGTTTGTGAGGACACACGGCCCCACTCTCCCTGAAACTTCTTATCAAAAACAAACGAGACACCCCTTTTTCGGGCCCAGGCTTCACACAGCCAAGCACCGGCATTATGACGAGTGTCTCGATAGTCAGGGCCCGGATTATTGAGCCCTACAATCAGTTGCATCGCATCGCACGCTCTTGAGATCTTGTTATTCAGCTTTCGGCGCAGCGTCTGTCGCACCCGTGGCATCGGATGCATCGGCTACCACATCAGAAGCCTTCACTTTAGGCGCGTGGATTGAAATCACCGAAAGATCATGCTGGTGCGCCAACTGCACCAAGCTCACCCCTTCAGGCAGCTTCAGATCCGACAAATGGATCGTTTGATCCATGCCAATCTGCGTCATGTCGACCTCGATGTATTCGGGCAAATGCTTGGGCAAGCAACTGACTTCCACATCAGACAGGCTACGCGCAATCACGCCGCCCTCTTTGACACCCACAGAGCTTTCTTCGTTGATAAAATGCAACGGCACCATTTTGGTCAGCTCCACATCCGCCCGCACGCGAAAGAAATCCATGTGCAGGATCTTAGGTTTAAACGGATGGCGTTGCAGCGCCTTGATAATCACTTTCTCAGTGCCCTTCGCCCCTGCAATTTTCAGGTTCAAGATGCTGGAGTAAAAAGACTCTTGCTCAGCAGCATTGATCACTTCGTTGTGGTTCAATGTGATCATGGTAGGCTCCTTGCCAGCGCCATACACAATCCCAGGCAATAAGCCAGCCTCGCGACGCAGGCGGCGGCTCGCACCTTTCCCCACATCGTGACGCGCAGCGGCATTCAATACAAATTCATGACTCATGGTCGGTTTCCTTTTTTTAACTTAACACACACCCTCTCTGCGACCGAGAAGGCTGGCGAATTCTACAGGGATCTGGGGGGGAAAGCAATGGCTAGCCGCGGCTAATTGTTTAAAATCCCCTGATCCTCCATAAACTTTCTCAATGTTTCCAATTGAGCGGGATCTACCTGACCTGGATTGACGGCATAAAACGGGAGGGTTGCGAGAAACACCTGATGATTCGCTTGCTCGCTCTTCAAATCAGGGGCGAGTGCTTCTGGATAGGCTTTTATCAAAATCTGCCAGGCTTTGGTAGGGTGAGCTTTGATAAAGACCACGGCCTGATGAATGGCGCGCAAAAACGCTTGCTGCGTAGCACCTGAAAGCACATCTTTTTTGGCAATAAAGATATAACCGTCCATCGAAGGCAATCCCTCACTTTCAGGCAAAAACAGCGAAACGGGATGCCCCATCCGCGCCAGCAAGATCGGCTCATCATTGCTGGAAAATCCCCACACACCCGAGACCTGATGGCTGATGAGCGCACCTGCCAACCCCATCTGCACCGTCACAAACTGGACTTTCGAAAGATCAACCCCAGCGCGTTGCAACATGATCTTCAGCATCGCACTGCCTGTCGCCCCCCCTGATAAGCCAATCTTTTTACCCTCTAATTGCTTGAGAGTACTGATACCACTGCTTTTCAAGACCGTGAGGCAATTCACAGAACGATTGAACAAAGCGCCCACTTGAACCATCGGGAGCCCCTTCGCCTGGGCAAAGATCAAATCCGTTGGGTAGCTCACCGCCATATCCGCATGGCCACTTAAAACCAGCCTTAAGGGCTCTTCGGTTTCCGTAGGTGTGAGAAGCCTTACAGACAGCCCTTCTGAGGCAAAATAGCCCTTCTGTTCAGCGATCAAGATCGGCGCGTGATTGGGATTGATGCTCCAGTCTAGCGCGAGTGTGAGGGGGGTCAGCCCTGCAACGGTACTGAAACTGCAAAACAAAAATCCAATCAACACACCCAAAATTTTCACATGACCTCCAAAACTTTATTTTCAAAATATTACCTCCAAAAAACAATTTTCCTTAAAATCCTATCCACCATCGCATATAAAGCCCAAGCAAGCACCATCAAGACTCCAATGGCCTCAAACACCAGGTGCGTATTGAGTTCGCTGCTCGCGTTTATCATCAAAAAACCCAGCCCTCGAGAAGATCCCACCCATTCACTGGCCACAGCTGAAACCGGCGCCCACGCGGTGGCCATACGGATGCCAGAGGCCAGAGAGGGTAAAGCGCCAGGGAATTCTAAAAACCAGAATCGACGCCAACGTGTGGCCTGCATCAAGCGCGCTTGATCACGCCAGATGGGCGGGATGGCTTTGACGCCTTCATAGAGCGACAGAGAGATCGGAAAGAACAGCGCAAAGAGCACCAACAGCACTTTGGCATTGAGCGTCAACCCAAACCACAGCACAAACAAAGGGGCAATAGCCAGGGTGGGAATGGCCTGGGAGAGCACCACCAAGGGCAAGCAAAGATAGCGTACGGGGCGCCAGAGCACGAGGGCAGCCCCCAGTCCAATCCCAAACAATATCGCAGCCAATAGCCCCAACAATGCCTCTAAAAGCGTAGGCCAGGCCATAGAAAGCAAAAGCATACGATCTTGAAAAGCGCCTTTCACAATGGCCCAGGGCGTCGGCAAGAAAAAATCCGAAAGATGAAACAGCACGATCACGCTTTGCCACAAGAGCCCGACAAAGACCAACACGACTGCGATTTGAAGCCATTTTTGACGCATAGATCCTATTCCTTTTTCCTAAAATCAGCTATCCTATTCAGCTGATTCCACAGATTTCACCTATCAGGAAACCCTTATGAACCCACTCTCTACAGCCTCTCAGACCTCTAAAGCCACCTATTTGAAAGACTATCAAGCGCCTGGGTTTATCGTACACACCCTGCATCTGGTTGTCGATATCCATCGCGATGAAACCCGTATTACTAACACTTTGGTGCTAGAGCCCACGCAGGAAGGGCCTCTCACCCTCGATGGAGTGGGGATCTCTTTGACCCAAATTGCAGTAGAAGGAAAAGTGCTGCAGCCCTCTGAATATACCCTCACACCAGATGCTTTACTCTTAAAAAACCTCCCCAAAACAAAGTTTACGATCGTCATTCATAACACCTTCAACCCTAAAACCAATACCACCTGCACAGGGTTTTATCAATCCGGTACGATGCTGTGCACGCAGTGCGAATCCCATGGCTTTCGTCATATCACCTATATGCTCGACAGACCTGATGTGATGACGAGCTACACCACAGAGATGATTGCCGATAAAGATGTGTATCCAACCTTGCTCTCCAATGGCAACTTGATCCACACCGCAGATCTCCCCCACCATCGACATTCAGCCACTTGGCATGACCCTCACAAAAAGCCTTCTTACCTCTTTGCGATGGTCGCAGGAAAACTGGCCGTGCGCAAAGACACCTTTGTCACCCACTCAGGGCGCAGCGTCCAATTGGAGATTTATACCGACGCACAAGATATCGCAAAAACTGAATATGCTATGGGTTCTCTCAAGCGCGCCATGCGTTGGGATGAAACCCGCTTTGGGCGAGAGTATGACCTGGATATTTACATGATTGTCGCCGCAGCAGAGTTCAATATGGGTGCCATGGAAAACAAGGGCTTGAACATCTTCAACACCAAATATGTGTTAGCGGATGATAACATCTCAACCGACCAGGATTTTCAACATGTTGAGGCCGTGATCGGTCATGAGTATTTTCACAATTGGACAGGCAATCGCATTACGTGCCGAGATTGGTTTCAACTGACTTTAAAAGAAGGCCTGACTGTCTTTCGAGACCAAGAGTTTACTTCTGATCTGCATGATCGCACCGTCAAGCGTATTGAGGATGTCAAGCTGATTCGAAATCAGCAATTTGCAGAAGATGCCTCGCCCATGGCCCATCCCATTCAGCCGCAATCCTATATCGAAATGAATAACTTCTACACCGTGACCGTCTATCACAAAGGCGCTGAAGTGATTCGCATGCAATACACCCTCGCCGGTCACGCAGGCTTTAGACGTGGCATGGATCTCTACTTTGAGCGTCATGATGGGCAGGCTGTCACCTGTGATGACTTTATTGCAGCGATTGCGGATGCCAATCACCTGGATCTTTCGCAGTTCAAGCGCTGGTATCATCAAGCCGGAACCCCAAAAGTGACGGCAGCAGGCCATTACGACTCCTCTCTCAAGCGCTATACCCTCACCCTGTCCCAACACACCCCCCCTACCGCAGATCGCTCTCCCAAAGCGCCCTTTGTCATTCCTGTCAAAATGGGCCTCTTGAGCGCGACAGGGCAGGCTTTGAAAATACGATATCGAGATCAGACTTCCCATGAGCACCTCTTGGTTTTAGATCAAGAGACCCAAAGCTTTGTGCTAGAAGTATTAGGCGTTCCAGAGGACACCGCTGAAAACCCTATTCCTTCCCTGTTGCGAGACTTCTCAGCGCCTGTTCATCTTTCGTTTGAATACAGTGATGCGGCGTTAGGGTGCTTGATGAGCCATGATGAAAATCTCTTTAATCGCTGGGATGCC
>JAHFRR010000008.1:15034-19778 GCA_023266165.1 Thiotrichales bacterium | reverse complement strand
GAGGGAATAAGAAAGCCTTACCAATTCAATAGGTTAGAAAGATGTGTGCATGCCGTAGCCCACAAGGGGAGAGGGAATAAGATAAGCCTTGCCAATCAAGACTTTCAGCAGATGTGTTGATACCTATGAGGGGACTTGAAAATCCCTGCCAAGAGCCCTACGGTTTCTCGCTTTTCCAAAAAAAACATGATAGTATGTTACAAATATCTTCAATGAACGCAAACACGATGGCCTCAGAACACAAACACCGAAAATCCACTGCCAAGCGTCGCGACGACGAGGGAGGCCTAGGGGATCTCTATGCCAATGTGATGCCTATGGCAGAAGGGCTTTCTGCGCTCAACGATAAAAACTATGCCCCTGCAGCTGCAGCAGCACGTGTGGCAAGCCTGGCTAATGCCGCTCAAAATGCTTTGGATGCGGGGTTTGCCCCAACCCCGTTTGGCCCATCTCACCCCGATCTCACACGTGACAGCGGCGAGAGCGAGCCCTATGTTCGCAACCCCAATCTTGCCGTCAAGACCCACACCAACACGCACGGGCGTGAGGTGGTACTCAAAGCCAATTCGATGCATGCATACCTCGCTAAAGGCTTTATCAATAGCAAGGCCGTTGAGTTCCTGGTCGATACAGGGGCGACAAATGTGTCCATCCCTTATCGCATCGCGGATTTTTTGGGACTGATACCCATCGGGCGAGCGCAAAAAGCCCAAACAGCCAACGGTGTTGCCAGCATCTATGAAACCCGTGTCGAGCATCTCACCCTTGGTGATATTGAGTTTCACAACATTCGTGCCTCGATTAATTTAGGCGATAAGTCTGACCAGATTCTTTTGGGGATGTCTGTCCTGAAAGAGCTGGAGATCCAGCTGAAAGATGGCATGCTGTGGCTCAGACAAAAAAATTAAATACCTTGAAGGTGCTTTGAGGGTTTGACAACCCCGCCAAGACCCCTGATAATACGTTAACTCCCTTGATTGAGCTGATAAACCCTCATGGCTTTTTTACGTCGCAACGCGTGGCTGAAACTTTTTTTGCTGACAGCCGGACCAGGGCTTGTCGTGATGCTCGCAGATACAGACGCGGGAAGCCTGATTACCGCAGCGCAAAGCGGTGCTGTGTGGGGCTATCGCATGGTCTTGCTCCAACTGATCTTAATTCCCATTTTGTTCATCATCCAAGAGCTGACTGTCCGTTTGGGGGTGGTGACCCAGCAAGGCCACGGAGAATTGATTAAAACCCATTTTGGACGGGGCTGGGCCTGGGTCTCTGTCGCAACCTTGATGCTCTCATGCATCGGTGCCATTATGACAGAGTTTAGCGGCATTGCTGGAGTAGGCACGCTCTTTGGTGTCCCCACACTGTGGAGCATGCTGGCTGTGGTGATCTTTTTAGTCGCCATGGCTTGGACAGGCAGCTATAGAAGCGTCGAGCGCTCTGCCATTTTTATTGGGCTGTTTGAGTTGATCTTTGTGGTGGTTGCCATCCACGTACACCCCGACTATCACACCGTCTTAAAAACCCTGTTTCACATCCCTGTCTCCAATAGCCAATACTGGTATCTGGCGGCAGCCAATGTCGGTGCCGTGGTCATGCCTTGGATGATCTTCTATCAGCAATCTGCTGTGGTCGACAAAAAACTGACGGTGAAGCACTTGAAGCTCGCTCGCATTGATACAGGGATTGGCGCGATCATCACCCAATGTATTATGGCCTCGATGGTCATCATCACCGCAGCCACCATTGGACTCAAAGACCCTGGCGCGCCCCTCAACACGGTTCATCAGATCAGCGAAGCCATGACCCCCTTTTTAGGAGAGTCCGCAGGCAAAATCTTATTCGCCCTGGGGATGCTGGGTGCTTCTCTCGTGGCAGCAATTGTCGTATCCCTCACAGCCGCGTGGGGATTAGGAGAGGTTTTAGGGTATAAGCGCTCGCTGGAGCATCAACCTAAAGAGGCCCCTTGGTTTTATAGCATTTACACGCTGGTGTTGATTCTAGGGGCTTTGCTGATTCTCTCAGGGATCAACCTGGTGGATCTGAGCGTTGCCGTGGAAGTCATGAATGCTATCTTGCTGCCCATCGTGTTAGGGTTTCTGTATCTTCTTGCCCTTAAGACTCTACCGGAAGCCCATAGACTCAAGGGAATCTATGCGGTGATTGTCGGCGTCTTGCTAGGGGCAACAGCACTCTTTGGCATCACAGCAGGGCTATGGGGAAGTTTTTAGAAGATAGAAAAAACTATTTGATCTTTTTCTCTTTGTACATGACATGCTTACGTACTACAGGGTCGTACTTCATCATCTCCAGCTTTTCTGGATTATTGATACGGTTTTTCTGCGTCGTATAGAAGTGCCCGGTGTCTGCACTGGATTCCATTTTGATTTTATCGGTCTTGCCTTTTTTAGCCATGATGTCACTCCTTAAAACGCGATGCCACGTGCGGTGAGATCAGCCAACACGGCTTCAATCCCGACTTTATCAATAATGCGCATGCCCTTAGCAGACGTACGCAAACGAACAAAGCGGTTTTGACTGGGCACCCAAAACCGATGATGGTGCAAATTTGGTAAAAAACGACGGCGGGTTTTATTGTTTGCGTGAGACACGGTATTGCCCACAGCAGGCCCTTTTCCCGTCACTTGACAGACTCTTGACATAGCTTCTTCTCCATAATCCTTGAAGGTGTACTTTATACCAGGGTTTTGAACGTTTTGCAATTTCTTTTTCAAAAATCTTTTTCAAAAACCTTTATTGGGGGCCCAGCATGGCTTCAGGTTTGACCCAGGCATCGTATTGATCTGATGTCAGCAACCCTAAGTCAATCGCCGCCTCTTTCAAAGAAAGTTCCTGGTGATAGGCATGCTTGGCAATCTTCGATGCATTGTCATATCCAATTTTGGAGTTCAACGCGGTGACCAACATCAAGGTATGCTCACGATAATACGCCAAGCGACTCTCGCGAGCCTCAATGCCCAAGGCACAAAATTGATTAAATAATTTCAAACTATCTGTTAATAATCTGACGCTCTGTAAAAAATTATAAATCATGACAGGCTTGAAGACATTGAGTTCAAAATTTCCTTGGGAACCTGCCATATTGATCGCAGCGTCATTGCCCATCACCTGCACAGCCACCATGGTCATGGCTTCGCACTGGGTTGGATTGACTTTTCCAGGCATGATCGAAGACCCTGGCTCATTTTCTGGAATATGGATCTCCCCCAAGCCACAACGAGGGCCTGAAGCCATCCAGCGCACATCATTGGCAATCTTCATCAAAGAGGCTGCTAAGGTTTTCAGGGCGCCATGCGCAAAGATCAAAGCATCATGTGCCGCCAATGCCTCAAATTTATTGGGCGCGCTCACAAATGGCAATCCCGTTAATTCAGCAATCTGCGCTGCACTTTTCACTGCAAACTCAGGATGCGTGTTCAGCCCCGTTCCCACGGCAGTACCCCCTAAAGCGAGCTCATATAAACCTGGCAACACCAGATGTACACGATGCATGGCTTGGTCGAGCTGCTGGACATAGCCCGAAAACTCTTGGCCCAACGTGATAGGCGTAGCATCCATCAAGTGGGTGCGACCTGATTTAATATAGCCTGCAAACGCTTTTGCCTTCTGGTGAAGCGTGGTCTTCAAGTCCAAAATGGCAGGTAATAAATCGTGATGCAACCCTTGTGCAGCTGCGATATACATGGCGGTTGGGAACGTATCGTTAGAGCTTTGCGCTTTATTGACATCATCATTGGGATGAATCGGTGTTTTGCTCCCCAAGACACCCCCTGCTATTTCAATGGCTCGATTCGCGATGACCTCATTGGCATTCATGTTAGACTGCGTGCCAGATCCTGTTTGCCAAACAAATAAAGGGAAATGGCTGTCTAGCTTTCCTGAGATGACTTCATCTGCAGCCTGAATGATGAGGCCTGCTTTCTCAGGGGTGAGCAACCCGAGCTCTCTGTTGACCCTCGCTGCGGCCTTTTTCAAAATCCCTAGCGCCCGAATCACTGGAATAGGCATATGCTCTTCTCCAATGGCGAAGTGAATCAACGATCTGGCTGTCTGCGCGCCATAATAGCGATCCATGGGAACTTGAATATCCCCCATGCTGTCGTGCTCGATACGAAAATGGGTGTTTGAAGTCATACTGCCTCTCTCTTGTTTTAAAAACGCTTTAATCACGAGATAAACCTCGCACTGCCTCATGTCGCTTTCGATGAACATTCGCCAACTCGAGGCGCTGCGTGCGTCGCAGCTTGGCCTCTTCAAATCGATAACGGTCAACCTCATCACGCAACACCAGGGGCTTGACCGAAACAGGCTTGCCTTCAGCATCCACAGCCACCATCGTAAAATAACACGTATTGGTGTGACGCTGCTCCCCCGTCGTCAAGGTCTCTGCCACCACACGAATCCCAATCTCCATCGAGGTATTCCCCACATAGTTGACTGAGGCAAAGAATGTCACCAGATCCCCCACATAAATGGGCTTTTTAAAAAGAATCTGATCGACTGAGAGCGTCACGTTTGAATGCCCCGAGTATCGGGCCGCGCAGACATAGGCCACTTTATCCAGAAGCAACATGATGTGCCCCCCATGAACATGCCCTGAAAAATTGGCGGTATCCGGCGTCATGACTTCTGACATGGTCACTTCACGGGTTTCATGTGGCTTAACAACTTCTGGCACAATGCTTCTCCTTCAAGGCAATCAGCCCCTCTACTAAAAATTCCATCC
>JAHFRR010000008.1:0-15024 GCA_023266165.1 Thiotrichales bacterium | reverse complement strand
AAATGCTCGATCATATAGGTCAGGGTCGGCACAGGCTCAAGAGACCCTAAAGGTTTGGGCACACGCCTCAACAAAATATCAAAACGCTGTGAGATCACAGAGATCAAGGGTTCGAGCATCGCTTCCAGATCCTGAGAGCGCATTTTAGTGGACAGCACCCTGATGATAGAAGTCACATGATACTGCTCATCCGCCAAACGTTCAATGGCTTTCAAGATGCGCTCCCATGATTGCACATGCGCTCGACTGAACCAGGCTTCATAGCGCGCCCGTTGATAGGTCTCAATCAGCACGCGAATTTCGGATGTCACATCGCCTGATCTTGATCGTAAACACTGGTCTATCTTTTCCAGCAATTGGTCTGTCGCCTTAGGCAAATCTAACGAGGCTTTTACGGGTAAAAACCAGTAAGAGACCCCACATACAACCAAGACACCCAAGGCAGTCTCAAAAATCCTGGCCTCCAAAATCTGAATCTGCCAAGCCCCTAGCGCTGCAAACATAAAGACAACCATCAGGGTAATAAAAATAATGGCAAGGCTATAAGATTTCGGGAAAAAATAGAATGTCAAAAACGTTGACAGGCAAATCACGCCTAGCTTCATGATCAAGGCATCCGGCAGGATTTGATACAGCACCCAACCCAACACGCAGCCCACCACCGTCATCAAGGCCCGTGTCAGCCCTTTTTGCACGCCCGCTCCCAGCGACCCCCCTAGCACCAAAATCGCCGTCAACGTTGACCAATAGCCTCGATTGAGCTGAAAGGCATGGCTCAACACTAAGGTGATCAGAACAATGAGGACAGCTTGCCAAGCAATGCGGGTCTCTCGCGTCATATTCTTAAATCTCATCTGCTGAAACTGCTTCAACTGCTTAAACATGCGCGTCTTCCTTGAGATCTTCTAATAGCTCGTGCAATCTCAGCATGGCAAAACCCAAATTATACAAGGGTAACAGACGTTCAATGGGAGGTGCTTGCTCAAAAGCGTCTACCAAAGCGAGCACTGGGCGAGCCGGGAGATGCTCTGTCAATCCATGGGGGGGTTTCCCTAATAACACAGCCCGTACATAGGAAAACTCTTGTTGGACAATTTGCTCGTACTGATGCACGCGATCCAGCACAGGCTTGGCCAGCGCAAACTGATGGTGAATCTGCTGATGGCTTTCCATTAACAACGCTGAGATACGCAACATACCGTACAGCTTGACGCGCGCGGTCTCATAGCGCAGTGCAATCTTAGGGTCAGCACCCGTCAGTTGCCATTGGTTCATCATCCGATGGGCACGTGCCAACGCGTGTGAGGCCTCTCTCTCTTGTGCTGTCATGACACACATCAAAACCTCTTGCAAAACACACAGGACAGAATACACCTGATGGCGAACACCAAAGAGCGCGCTTTCTCTCAAAACAAAAAAATAAATCAAAAAATGAAAGCTCCAGCTGAGCACGGAGAGCATCACCAAAAGATAGAACGGTGATTCATCGCTGACAGGGACTTGCATAAAAGTCCCGAGTAACATCAAGACCACAGCAACTGCTGGATGGAAGGCAAATTGCGCCCCATAATTTAAAAGATAAAACGCGATAAAAACCGCGCTGAGCAATACTGACAGATCCACCCAAAAAATTTTAGGCAGCCATAAGCCGATTAAAGTCCCCGCCAATAACATCCCACCGGCATACACAGCACTTCGCATCCGTGCACGCGCACTTTGGCCATAGAGCCTTAAAAAGGAAATCGTGGCGATCAAGGCCGCAAAGACCAGTGTTAACGGCTTGGCATGCAAGGCAAAAACCCCGACCAGCAGGGTAAAGACCACAGCTGACATACCGCCCATGGCGATCTTCAGCCGATTAAGCCCAGGGTCTCGAGCAATCCATAAGGCTTGAATGTTCATATCGGATAAAAATTAAAAACCCTCAAGCGTTGCCAAAATAGCCCCTGTGATCGCCCCACGGCCGCGCTTGGATTTCGCGACATGAATCTCATGACGATCCAGCCAATCATACAGCGTCTGTGGATGGCAGCCAATCAATTTAGCGATCGAGGCTTTACTGATGTTCAAATCAATATAGCGCATAATATCTTTTCTATGCTTATCCAATTTTAATGACTTATTCTTACGACCACGAGGACGACCTAAGGGTAATCCTGCTGCACGACGTCGCGCCAAGGCATCCGTGGTACGCCGTGCGATGTAGTCGGATTCAATGTGCTGCATAATCCGTAATAAATCGTTCAGCGCATATTTTTCCTTCCCTTCGAAGCATTCATTGTATTTCACAAAATGAATCTTAACCCCCATGGCGGTGGCCGTTAAAAGAATCTCTAGCATCTGAGAAGTCGATCGCGCAAGCTCTGCTGCCTCATAGGCGACGACTGTATCGCCCTGTTGCACAGTCTTCTCAAACAAACGCCCCACCGCACGTCGCTGCCATTGAACTTTGATATTATAATGGTCTTCAATCACTCGATCAGATTTCAAATGGTGCTCATCCATATACCGCTGTAGCTCACCTTGAACACGCAAAACAGATTCTGAATCGCTTGAAACAGTGTAGTAGGCGTAAGTGCTCATTGCTGATTTCCTTCTCGATTTTTTACCCGTTCTTACTGGACAATCCACGCGGGATAATTTCAGATTGTAACGATTAATCCGCTGAGTTCAATAGTTTTAGTCAAATATTTCTGGATATCTCCACAAGACCCTCTCATCAGACTTTATTTAAATCCATATAATGTTTTAAATTTAAAAAAAATAAAATTTAAAGCACGTTTTAAAATTAAAAATAATTAACTAAAGACAACTTGTTGTTTTTAATCAAGAAAAATCAAGAAAAACGAAGGACACTCATCTCAACACTGTTTTTTGAAGCCGCGCGAGGGGATGGCGTCAACAGAGTGATGAAAGGCCTTGAAGAGACTTTGACACGACCATCAATCGATTGATTCATTTGGGAAAGTGAATCATGCAGTGCATGGCCCTGTAGATTGCATCCGAAGATCCCTGGAGTCGCCAAAAGACTGGGCACGGTAAACATCACATGGCTTAACAACGCCTGTTTCCAGGCCTCAGGAATCTCTCCTGTCAGAACATCTTGTCGTATCAGACCACACAGGACTTCATAGAGCATACGCCCAGTGCGATCCTTTCCGCTCATGCAGGCAATCGTGACTGTCTTGCCTGCTTTGAGCAGCGCACAGATTAACGCAGCACCCACGCGAAAGCGCTTATCTTGCCCGATGAACCCCCAAGTTGGCATGCAGGCTTTAAGCACCGCCTGCTGAGCTCCCAATGCTTGACTGGCCGCAGCAATGGCTGGTGTTGGCCGACAATGATCCATCAGCGCAGAAAAGCCAGGTGTCCCCTTGAGGGGGAACCATAGCAGCGGTAATACCGTGTACTCTTGCACCGCTTTGCGCCAAACCTTGCAAATTTCTTTTTCTTTTTGGGAAGTCCCTATGATCGTCTCTCCAATCATGCCATAACAAAAAACATCGTTTCCCAGGATTGCTTTCATATGCCCCCACTGCTCCTGATTCTCAGGAGCACCTGAACTGAAAACTTCTCGATACACCCAAGCCTCATACCCTCCAGCCAAGTTCAGCTGAACGCATGCCAACGTATGCCGCATCCAGTTTCGCAGCCTCTTACCCCCCAGCGTTTGCGCTGAAACACCCACCTCCAAAACCGGCTCTGTTAAATACGCAATGGATCCGAGAGCAAGGTTTGAAGCCTGCGCCAGCGTGATACACCGCTCTGAAAACCCCACAAACACCTCATCACGGTACCGGCATAGGGCTTTTAACGCAGCTGCTGGGTTTTTCGGATTCAACAGGGCAGCTAATCTACGCACAAAGGACTCTAACGACGCTTTATCGCGGACCTCTGTTTGAATCACGGTTTGAATCGCTGCCTCCCCAGTACTGCCAAGAGGTATTGCCTGGGTGCTCTCATGGGCATAACGCTCCGCTGCGGCACAATACGCCAGTGCAACAGCTTGATAGTCAAAAGCAGTAGCCTCTAAGCGAATCTTACGCGTGAGCGAACAGCGACGTACCGTCACATAACGCCCTTCTGGATCTTTCAGCGCGTGCGTATCCAGCCCTCGGGCTCTATCGGCCTCAGCTCGCTTTGCTCGATGCAGCTCGTAATAGCGCTGGGCCCCCAAAACAAGTGATAGATTAGGATTGGATTTAGACTCTGCTCCTGTGTCATTTTGTTGATAGGCCCATAAGATCAGTTCTTTACTTTGATACCCCATATTGACTCTCTCACCCTCCTGGTTCTTGACGTCCTGTCTATTCTGACTACCCGCTCCGACTACTCGACAGCAGTATAGCCTCATTTAGATTACCAAGAAAGCATAAAGTACGAAAAAAAATTAAAAAGAGTTTTTTAAATTCAAAAAGATTCAAAACATCCTAATCGAAAAAACATTGACAGACATTGACCAGGGCTTCTATATTGAGATTTATGTGAGTCTCAGATAGCATCCCCCTGTGGTCTTTGGTTTATATAGACGGGCTTTAGGGGGTTTATGATGTTCACAGTAAAGCGCAAGATTCCGAAAAAGCTCAAGCAGATGGATAGGATTGTAGTACTTCAGGCAGAACTTCATAGAATGTTGACTTCTTATGATACAGCTGAAAAAGACCGGGAGCCTATGGAGAGGCTGCGTTGTTTTTTCACTGCAGCACATAAAAAATTGAGTGAGCAGGAGCGTCCTTTTGACTCAACGAAATTCACTAGCATTTTTTTTGAGGATCAAAAGGCCTCTGTCGTAGTGCAGAGCCTACTCCGGGTTATTGTGCAGCCAGATGGAATAGCAGCATTGGGGCAGTTCTGCCCTTTCGGGCTTCCAAGCAGCGCGGATTTTAAAGAGAATACAGGAGATAGTCAAGAAGATATCAAAGAAACAGCGCTTCGTTTGTTAGGGGATGCGTGGTTACGGGTGATGACTCGAAATTTTTTCCCATCGGATAAAAGACCGAAATTTTCAGCAATGCCTTCAAGTCCCAGAGATGCTATTGTGTCAGACATTTCACAAGAGACTTTCAATTGCCTGAACCCTGAGATTTCTGAAGTATCTCTGGAACTTATTACTGGGCGTTTGATTGGTTTTGAGAAGCCGTCTTTAGGAACAATGGTGCAGCTGGGTGATTTTATCAGGTATGCGTGGGACAAGATCAAAGTAATGACGCCAAAGATAGCCTCTGAGGTGATGCCAGAGCTTCCATCGACTGAGGGTAGCGTGCTTGGTTTAGAGCCGAAGGAGCACTTTAAGACAGTGCTTAAAACGTATCAGTCTTTTTTTGAGAGAAAAAAGTGGGAAGTGCCTCCAGAACTGGATAGAGATAGGTTAGATCAGCTCTATGCGATTGGTCATTTGCTCATACGAAGTCAGTCTTTTTTACATCTGCTGAGTGCGAGTGATTCTAAATGGCAGGAAGAGAGGCAGGTTTATTCAATAGAAAATAAATTGTTGTTGAAGCTCTATGTAATACTGGCAGGTCAAGCGCATTCTTTTGAGTATACGTCACTCTCACACTATGTGAATTGTGTTAATAGACCTATAGAAAATCCCGAATTTGGAACTGCTCTGAAAGCTCTTGCTCAAGCCAAACTCAAGAAGGTATCAGAGGGGCACGAGCTGAATTTGAATATAGAGGTGCCATTTTTTGCCGATACTTGTACTCCTATGATGCACTCCTCCAGGGATATCAGGGATATCAAGGATATTGAGCTGCCTACGATATCCCAATTGATGCAGTCTAGCATCATGCCCCCTCGTAGATAGGCCCCCTGAAGTTGATTTTAGAAGTACACCTAGCAATTCCCAATAAACGTTCTACGCCTTGTGCCACAAGAGATCCAGAATTAAATTTTCGCGAACTTAAAATTGAAGAACCTAAAATACGACTATTTGAGCTTTTTCGACATCTGTGCTATCCTCCAAGGACTTGAAAGTCTTGAAAAACTTGGGCTAGAAGATTTTAAACAGGAGGTATTGAGCCATGAACCCCTTTAAACCTACGCTATCGCGAGCTTGGCAAGGCGTCCACGGCGCAAAGCTCGCTGGATTTTTGGTGTTGCTCTACACCTTGATCACATGGGGCCTCTTGCACCTTTTCACACCCACACAAGCCCAGCTCGCCCATCCCAGCTTACCTCATCACAACCCACTCGTGATTTTACTGCTCAGCCTTTTGATCTACTCTCTTGGCTTGCAAGCCGGTGCGCGCATTGGTTTGGCGCGATCTCAGAATGAGCCCATCTCCTTCAAGCATCTGTTTTGTCCCACCTGGCAAACGCTTCATATTTTTCTGGCAACTGTGATGCTCATCGCAATAGCTTTATTGGTGGGATGTTTTGGATTTTTTGCTTCCAGCCTGCTGGTGATCGCTTTCTTCAAGCCCTTGATTGCCTTGAGAGGGGCGTTGATCATCACCACCTTACTGGGTATCGTGATTTTCCTGCTGGTGCTTCCGATTTTTATGTTGATCCCCTTTGCCATTCAAAATCAGGATGCCAAGTTTTATAATGCATGGCTTTATGTGCTATGCACCGTTAAAACCTATCGCCCTTCTATCATTGGCTACGTTTTGCTGACAGGGATTTTTAATGTGCTCGGCGCCTTATGTCTGGTCGTTGGGCTTTTATGGTCTCAACCGTTGGGTGTCACACTGTTAGGCGTGCTGTATCGCAATGCACAATCCGCTCAAGCCCAGAGAAACTCAGCACCTATCGATTCACACTGAACCTGAAGATTCTGATCGATTAACACAAAGTGATTCTCAGGTACCTCATGCCAGTGTGACTGTCGATCCATCTTTTCAGAGGCAATCAACACACAGCGCTTCTCTACGTTGGGGTTTACAAATGCCTCGTCTTGATCTGCACCGACTTGGATCTGGCCTTCTGACCAATACAGCGAGGGCGCAGGGGAGAAGCTTTGATTGGTATATCTCATGCCAAACATCTGCGTGCCGTCTGTGATCACACAGTTGATGTGCACGGAAAAGCACTTCTGAGTCTTATGCTCTAACCATTTCAGTTGGCGCAGCATCTCTCTCATCGCATCCGCATAATCATGTAACGTCAACAGCTCCCGCGGCTTATGCGATAAAAGCTTCTGCAACCACATGGCAAACATATTCTGAGAGTCAGTCTGCCCATTGATATATTCATAATAGACTTCATCCAACGTGCTTTGCCACAGCCTACGCAGCTGCTTAAAGTTCTCGATATTGCCATTATGGGCAAAGAGCCAGCGATCAAAATGAAAAGGATGGCAGTTGGACTGCGAGACCACCCCCATCGTCGCCGCACGAATATGGGCAATAAAACTTTTGACTTTGAGCTTCTGTGTCAGGTATCTCAAATTACTGTTGTTCCAAGCGGGTTGGACAGAGGCAAACACCCCAGGCTCAGGGCCTAAATCTAAATCATACCAACCCAACCCAAACCCATCGCCATTGACGACAAACTCAGACTCACAGGCATGTTTACTCTGTCCTACCAAAGAGTTCTTAAAGCGATAAAGCATGTCATAAACCAAAACTGGCTCGCCCACATAACCCAACAATCGGCACATCAGAACTCTCTGCTATATTTATTATTTTTAATTGACGTATTCTACTGGAAATTAACTAATTGGGCAACACCTGTCCGCGAATTTCACCGCCTGGATTGAGTGTCGTGTGGAAATTCACATAGATCCCGCCTTGCAACAAACGCGCGACCTGATCTTGCGGCACGTGCCACGTACCTGTCAACATCCCCGAGGTTGTAGTGGGACATGGGCCATTCAACAAAGGCTTTGGCATACCACACAGCGTTTGGGCAATTGGGCCATTGGTGGTAGATGCGCCCACATGAAAGTGCGCCATCGTGGGCGCACCACTCAATCCTGAATAGGCAATGGCATAACTCAGCATGTCCGTTTGAGGGTTAAACAAAAACACACCCCCTCCATTGGCAATGGCAGGCGTCGTTGCGCTGGTTTCAGAGGCTTCTTGCGGAACCCCCATATGCATCGATAAGACAATCGGTTTTGTGACAGGAATCGCCGCCGGCATTGCCATGCCTGCAGCACTCGCCATGGAACATACCCATCCTGCACCCACACCAAATACCACAGCCATGGACGCCATTTTTTTCAAAGATGTCAGAGATTTCATCGCCTATACTCCTCATGTAAACTTAAAAGAAACGCAAAAGACCTGTTCCATTAGAGTAGAAAAGTATAGGACTGTCAACCCAGTTTTTTCTATCCAATTTTTTGAACTTTACATCCTACGAGCATCAATGTTAGAATACTTAGTAGCAACAATTGTAGCGACATCAATAGGAAAGCAATCATGATGGTGCAGGATTTTGTTATCACGCATAATGATGGCACTCCTTACCTACAGTTTGTCAAAATCAAACAATACGGTCTTAGAGAACTCATTGGCTTTGCTGGGAAAGTTGATATCATGGGGGATGTTAACGAACCCATCCTACAGGACTTCTTTGATGACCATGACTCACCCTCGCGGTTTTAAATCTGGCTTCAGAGCCTCTCTCAGCGTGAGCTTAGCAATGTTTTTTCTTTTTATATCCGTGGGTGCCCTGTGCGCTGAGAATCTCCTCTCGTTTGGACAAAGCCTTCTGATGACAGCCCTGATCAGCGCTGCGCCCTTGCAAATTATCATTTTACAGCATGCAGGATCGAGCGCAGATCTTTGGATGATTTTCTTATTCAGTATCCTGGTGAACTTCCGGTTTTTCTTAATGAGCGCTGCGATGTTCCCCTATTGCCGTCAACATCGATTATTTCCACTGGTATTAGGATTTGCAGGGCTCAGCGCCTCTTCTTTTGCGCTTTCCTTTCCAGAGTTTCAAAAAGACCCCCATATGCATCACTTTCCCTATTACCTGGCTACCATGTTGTCGTGTTACAGCATCGCCCTGATCGGCACTGTGATAGGCTTTGAGCTCACAACGCTGCTGCGCTCTCCCTATTTAACGGACATCCTTTCTATGATTCTCCCCATTAACTTCACCCTCCTGACAGCCAAGTACTGGCCTAAGCTCAAGCCTATTGTCATCACCCTCTCAGGGTTTTTGCTATTTCCCGTATTAGAACCCCTCACAGGGCGCTTCACACTGCTGATCTTACCCCTTGTGATATCAAGCTTGATCCTGATGTGTGAGACAATCAAGAGGCATCGCACATGAATATTCTATGGATGATCTTGATCGCAGCCCTGGTGTCTTTTGGCTTTCGCATCGCGCCGATTATTTTTCTTAAGTTTTTCAATCTCCCTCATGAACACCCCCTCTTTATTTTTTTAAATTATGCCGTGTATGCCATTATGGGCTGTATTATCTATACCACCGCGTTTCCCCATAGCAACTGGCATCTCTTTGCCTCATCCAGCGCCTTACTGGAATGGGCGAAAGCGACTTTGCTCTTGCTCGCCCTGATCACAGGGTGCTATTATCGCAACATCACTGTGCTGGTCATCTGCTTTGTGGGGCTCTATGCCTTGATTGTTTTAGGGATCCCTCACACACTGGTGCACTAAAAACTAAGAAAAATCGAGACATCAGATGGCATCAAGCGTGCGTACTCACAGTTGTTTGGCCTTTGCGGCAATCTCTTGGGGCTTGACCTTCCCCTTGATTGAACGTGCGGTGCGCCATGTGCCTCCTTCCGAGTTTGTCTTTTGGCGATTTCTCCTGGCCAGCCTGATCTTATTGCCCTTTATTGCAAAACGACTTTCCAAAACCACCCGCTGGGTTTTATTGGGAGGGGGCGTGTTGGGGCTCTTAAACAGCGGTATTTTTATTTTCCAATCGATTGGACTTGAAACCATTTCTGCGAGCCGCGCTGCGTTTATCACAGGCTCTAGCGTCCTGCTGGTGCCCTTTTTAGGGCCTCTCTTTGGAATGGGCCGCGTGCATCTCAAAGATGTCGCCTTAGCCCTCCTATGCCTCTTGGGCTTGTATATTCTGACAGGGGCTCAGCTTGCATCGTTAAGAATAGGGGATCTCTGGGTGCTGGCCTGTGCGCTCTGCGTTGCGCTTTCTCTGGTTTTTATTCAAAAACTTGCGCACCACAAGATCTCGTATCAACTCCTGACTTTCTATCAGATTATATTAACCATGCCCTTAGCAGGACTGACGCTCACACACAGCACGCTTGCTATCTTGCACGGTGAAGCACTGATTGCGTTATTATTTTGCGCCCTGATCGGCACCGCGTTATCGCTCTTTCTGCAAATGTACGGCCAACAGCATACCACTGCAGCCAAAACCGCACTGATCTTCACGCTCGAGCCAGTCTCAGCCAGCATCTTCGCTTGGCTTATCAACGGAGAAGCCATCACCTGGCAAGTAGTCATCGGAGGCATTGTTATCTTAAGCAGCATCGTCCTTGCAGAGTTGTGGCCGAAGAAAACAGCCCCATGACTCAAGGACGTGTCTTTGATTTTTGACAGATAAAACTCCTTAACCTCTGTCCCAAAACGCGTCCTTTCTCAGATTCTTTCAGGCTTTTCCAGATTTTCTTTACTGCTTTAACTGGGAACGCCGCCAACACGCACCAAAATGACAATCTCATGCCCCTCTTGCGTGATACTGACGATCTCATGGCCGTTTATCCGACACCAGGTAGGGATATCATGTTTGACCCCTGGATCCGTACAGATGACTCTTAACAAATCTCCTGGCTGAAGCGTCTTGACGGTATTTTGGGTTTTGATCACCGGCATGGGGCATAACAAGCGCCGAGCATCGAGTTCCGTCATAATAACCAACCCTGAGGTATCGCGTCTGGCTCAAAAGGCGCAACGGTCAATTCAGCCAAAATTTGATTTTTTTGAGCAATCATAATTTTCACACCTGAAACGTTTTCAAGTTTACGACAATAGCGCGCCAGTAACCTCGCAATATCTTCAAAATCTTTTGCTTCCGGCACGCCATCAATCAACGCCAAAGGCCCCGTGTGACTGGTTGAGAACACGTGTGTGTATTGAGATTTATAGCCTTCGAGATAATTATTCTCGCCTTCTTCGCGCGCCATGATGAGCTTGAAATAAGGCTGCATGCGAAAATGCCGTCCGACTTTCAACAACACGATATCATCCAGCTCATAACGCTTATCTCCCCTGGCTTGCCAGAGATCTTGGAGCTTTCGGGTATAGTTGGGATCTGTCAAAAAACAACATCCCCCCGCAGGTTGCGCATACTCGTCAATGTTAAACCGCTCAGCCAGCTCTATTTGCGCCTTGCGAGAGCGACCACTGATATCCAACAGCTTTTCACGATCCAGCCAACCTTCTCGCTCAGGCAAGGTGGGAGGCAGGTGTTTCGCACACAACGGACGCACCAACAAATCTTCAGTCCCCGACTGCTTCGCCACCAAAGGCATGGTCTGGCTGCGTTGAGACATAGGGCGCTGCCCTACCACCTCACCGGTAATGATAAAATCAAAGCCATTCTCATCCATAAACTTCTTGGCATGCGTCAGCATAAAGATTTTGCAATCTAGACACGGATTCATTTGAGCGCCGTAGCCATACTTTGGATTGATGACAACTTCTTTATAAGGCTCTGAGGTATCGATGATATGGAGCTTGATGCCCAACTGCTCAGCCACCCACAAGGCATTGTTACGCTTGGGTTTGTCTGTAGCGCGAATCGCCTGCGTATGACCCTCCACGCAAAACCCCGTGTAAAAATTAATGCCTTCCACATGGACCCCCTGATCCATGATCAAACGAGCGGCTAACATGGAGTCTAGACCTCCAGAGATCAAGGCAATGGCTTTTTTGGGAAGTGGCATCGTAAAATCTCTCTAAAATAAATCCGAATGACTGCCAGTACGCATGAAAACAATCTCTGTTTCTTGAAGGCAATAGACAAGCAACCAATCTGGCTCGATATGACACTCTCGACAGTCTGCGTACTCACCCTTCAGAGAATGATCTTGATATCGCAATGCAAGCGGCAACTGATTACGTAAAGTCTCCATGACGATCTTAATTTTTTCAACAGTTTTGCCACGCTTTATCATCAATTTAAGATCTTTGTGAAACTGCTTTCTATAAACAGGTATCAAGGGCAGCATGTGCTCAAATACCTAATTGGCTAAATAAATCATTCATATCTTTGCAGACAATCAGTCCTTTCCCCTCTCTCGTCTCTGTGATCTCACGAATAGTTTTTTTATTTGGAACAGATAACTCAAGAGGTATTCGATGCTTGCTGGAAACTTGTTCGTACAGCATAACGATAACCTCAGAAGCGGTCATCCCCAGCTCGTGAAACACAGCCTCAGCTTGAGCTTTTAAACTGGGCTCAATTCGCATTCGAATGTAGGCAGATTTGCTATTCATGATCTCGGCACCTCTGACCTCATACTACCTTACTTCAAACATATTTTCAATAATCTGTTTAAAAAATTTTCTACGAAAACGCCCAAACCCGACTCAGCACAAACGTGATGGGGGGTACAATCAGTAACGTGAGAATCATTGAAATGGGATAATAGAGATGACATGCCAAGAGAAACACAGCGAAGATGCCCTCGTTCAACCCCAAACTCAAGAGTGCCACTCCAAAAAATCTTAACCCGAGATGATGATGGGCGTGAGGCCCGCGGAAAGTCCAGCAACGGTGCCCCCAGAAGCTGACTTGATAAGCCACGAGAAACGCGACGATGTTGGCAACCAAAGGGGTCAGCCCTACAAATGCGACAAAAATCATCAGTGCCCCAAAATTCACAATCGCAGCGTGCGCCCCGACCACACCAAAGCAAACGACCTGGCGCTTGAGGGAGTTAGGCTGGCTGAACGATTCAGGGGGTCTCATAAGGGCTCTTGACGATGTTGAGCGCGTTTGGGCGTGTCAAACCCGCGTTTTTCGCCAATCAAATAAGGCGGACGGCGTTTGACTTCTGTGAAAATGCGTCCGACATATTCGCCAATAATGCCAATTGAAAGGAGCTGGACACCTCCAAAAAACATCACCGCAGCTGCCAGCGTGGCAAAACCAGGTACAGTTTTTCCAAAAATCAGGGTGTCAATCACAATCCAAAGCCCATAAACAAAAGACAGCAACGAGATCCCCAACCCCACACCCGACCATATCCTCAAGGGAACATCCGAAAACGATGTAATTCCTGTGATCGCAAGGCCAAACAGACGTTTGAAGCTCCAACGGCTTTTGCCTTCTTTACGCGGCTGAACATCATAAGAAACCGCGCAGCCTTTGAACCCTACCCAAGCATACAACCCCTTCATAAATCGATTGGCCTCAGGCAATAAATTAATAGCATCTACCACCTTACGGTCTAAAATCCTAAAATCCCCTGCATTGGCTGGTAAGTCAATATCCATCAGGGATTGATTGATTTTATAAAAATTATTGGCGAAGAATCTGTTTAGAAAACTCTGGTCTTTTCGATCGGATCGAACGGCATAGACGTTATCAAAGCCTTCACACCATTTCTTGAAAAGCGTTGGAATGGTATCTAAAGGATGTTGAAAATCAGAATCAATGATCAAAGCCAGATCGCCAGAGACATGGTGCAGCCCCGCTGTGATGGCTTTTTCTTTCCCAAAATTGCGAGAGAAAGAAATAAACTTGAGCTGAGGCAATGTGTCCATCAGGGTTTTTATGCGACACGCCGTGTCATCTCGCGACCCATCATCAATAGCAATAATCTCAAAACGAGACACCCAATGGCTTAACTGATCTGCCAATGCCTGAATAAAATCAACCGCCATCTGAGACTCATTATAAACCGGCACGATGGCACTGAGAAATGCGCTAGAATTTCGTGGTGATGACACGGCAACCCCCTCTTATATAAAAAAAATTATCGATGATGCACTTCTAGAACTTCATAATAAACCATCCCGTTAGGCGTGGAAATACTCACTTCATCTCCCACAGACTTGCCAATCAAACCTCGTGCGATGGGCGATGTGATCGAAATCTTCTTCAACACCAGATCCGCCTCATCCTCACAAACAATTTGATATTCAATTGCTTCTTCTGTGTCAGGATTCAGTAGCAAGACCGTAGTGCCAAAAATCACTTTGCCCGTATTGGGGATTTTCGTGATGTTGATAATCTGTGGCTGGCTTAAGCGGCTTTCAAGATACTGGATCCGCCCCTCGATAAAGCCTTGCTTCTCGCGTGCAGCATGGTATTCCGCGTTTTCTTTGAGATCCCCATGGGCACGCGCTTCAGCAATCTCAGCAATGACTTTCGGGCGCTCTTGAGTTTTCAAGCGTTCCAGCTCTGCTCTGAGTTTGACTTCTGCATGATGGGTCATAGGACGTCGTTGCTGTGTCATGATCAATGTCCACTCCCTAATAGATGATAATGCAAATGAAAAACCTCTTGACCACCCTTCTTCCCCGTATGGATACGCGTTTGAAACCCCTCTTCCAAGCCACTCAGCTGGGCAATATGCGGGATACGCGTGGTCAAATGCCCTAGCAGCTGCGCATGGTCGGGTGTGACAGCCAGCAAGGAATCCAGATGCACTTTAGGAATCAATAAAAGATGCACGGGTGCCTTGGGCGCAACATCATGAAAAGCTAAGCAATGCTCGTCTTCATAAAGAATTTTAGCGGGAATCTCTTTTCTCACAATACGGCAAAAAATACAATCACTCACTTCACTTCCCTTCTCTTTCTCTCACTTTTTTATTTTTTTATTTTATTTATTATTTAATTATTTAAATTATAAATTATTTTTCCATTTGATATTACATCCAAAACTCGGGTATTGAATCTCAGGAATCTCTTTGTTTTCAAGCAAGCACGCCAGTGCCTGCACCACATCAAATCCTGTCACAGGAATGTTATTTCCGGGGGTCGACTCGTCATAACGCCCACGATACACGCAAATGCCTTCAGAATCAAATACAAAAAAGTCGGGTGTGCAGGTGGCTTGATACGCACGCGCCACACGCTGGTGCTCATCCAGCAAATAAGGATAGGGCATATGATA
>JAHFRR010000091.1 GCA_023266165.1 Thiotrichales bacterium | reverse complement strand
AGATGTGTGCATGCCGTAGCCCGCAAGGGGAGAGGGGACAAGAAATTATGATGCGAAAGTTTTTTATTTTTTAGGATTACCCACTCAAAACAACATAGAGCCCAAAAATCTCCTGAGGCAACGCCGCCTTCAGCAAGTCAATCGCCACAGAAATATCCTCGCACATCGCTTTAAATAACGCATCATGTGGATTCTGAATCTGCTCAGCGGTTTGAACCCGTTTCGGTAGTTTTTTCGACATGCGGGCCTCCATTGAATAATGGAGATTATAATATAGCAACAAAGTTTAAAATTCAATACAACCTATCATTTTTTATCACACCCCCAACACCTCTTTCACAAACGGCACCGTCAGGCGCCTTTTGGACTCTAGGCTTGCTTGAGACAAAATAGCAATAAGAGAAGGTAGCGCTGAAAGATCTCGCAGCATGCGGGTATAGAGGAAATGGGCGACATCTGGGGGCAGACTCATGCCTGCGCGCGCGGCGGCTTTCTGCAAAACCTCAGGATAGAACTTCTCATCCAAAGGCTGGACTTGATACACACTGCCCCATAATAATCTGGATTTAAGATCTGGCAAGGTAAGACCCCATTGATCTGGCAACTTTTCTGATGCAAAAATAGGGCAAATGCCTAAGTCAATCAGTTGATTAAACAGCGCAAACACAGCCAACTCGCCATGCTCTGCAAGCCAGCTTTCCAAAGGATCCAAGCAAAAAACTTTATCTTGATGATACGCTTTGAGAATCTGCAACAGCAACGTCTTCCCCGACCCTTTGGGGCCTGCGAGATAGAGACCTGTTTGAGGCGGGTCATTCTCCAGGTTTTTCAGACGAGCGAGTAGAGCTTCGTTCTCTCCCACAATAAAGTCATCAAAGCTGAGCGGGCGGGAGAACGCGAGATCCAAAGGCTGCTGAATCATGATACCCTTATTTTTTCTTGACAAAGCGCAGTAAACGTTTACGCTTGAACTCTTGATGCGGCGTCAATTTATTTTTTTTGCCCGCAAAAGGATTTTCTGTCGAACGCAACTCCAGGCGAATTGGGCTCCCCACCACTTTAAAGGCAACTCTAAACTGATTCATCAGATAACGCTGATAATCTTCTGACAGCTGATCTGTTTGGGTACCGTGAATAATAATCATAGGGGGGTATTGACCACCCATATGGGCATAACGCAGCTTCACGCGCCGTCCTTGCACCATAGGCGGGGCATGATCACTTAAGGCCTGCTCAAGCACTTTGGTCAGCTGAGAGGGGCTCACAGTGAGCTTGGAAGAGGCGTACGCACGATGAATTGCCGGAAACAAATCTCCTACGGCAGTCCCATGCTCAGCAGAGATATAGAAGATTTCAACAAAATCTGATAGAAACGCAAGTTTGCGATCGATAGCATCCCTCACACCGCGCTTTTGCTCTTCACTCAAACCATCCCATTTATTCACGGCCAAAATCAACGCGCGCCCTGCATTCAAACAATGCCCCATCAAATGCATGTCTTGTTCCGTCAAGCCTTCTCGCGCATCCAAGAGCATCACAATCACATCGACTTTCTCAATGGCATCCAGGGTTTTAATCACCGAAAACTTCTCAACCAGATTATCCACACGGCTTTTGCGACGAACACCCGCGGTGTCCACAATCACATACGGCGCACCATGACGCTCAAAAGGAATATAGATGCTATCGGTTGTTGTGCCAGGCAAATCCAAGGTGAGCACCCTCGGCTCCCCTAGGATTCGATTGGTCAGCGTTGACTTACCCACGTTGGGGCGACCTATGATGGCAAAACGGATATATTCCCGATCGCTACCCTCTAAGGGATTGCTGTCTTCGATCTGAGGGCGAGTTTCTCGGGTCTTTTCCAGGGCGCTCGTCAAGAGAGACAACGTCCCTCGCCGGTGACTCGCCGCCACAGGCATCACCTCTGCAAAACCCAGCTGATAGAAATCACTGGCAACCACAAGCTCATCTAAACCATCTGTTTTATTCACCACAACCATGACGGGCTTGGCATGACGCCTGAGCATCTGGGCAATCTCATGATCTCCCGTATTGATCCCCGCACGGCCATCCACCACGAATAAGACCAGATCCGCCTCAGCAATCGCGCTCTCAACTTGCTGGGTAATGAGCGCAGCCACTTGATCCTCATCCGCAATCCCACCCGTATCAATCACAATAAAGGCTTGATCTTCCAGCATGCCTCGCCCATATTGCCTATCGCGAGTGACCCCGGGGATATTGGCGACCAAGGCATCGCGCGAATGCGTGAAGGCATTAAAGAGCGTGGACTTTCCGACATTCGGACGGCCGACTAAAGCCAGCGTGGGGATCATACGGCACCCAAGGCTGAATCAGCACTCTGGTCTGGCTTCAGCGCAATCAGATTCCCTTCGACGCTTTCAAAAAACACCTGACCCTGGGCCACCACACCTGGGCCACTCATGGGGGACGACACGGGTCTTACACGGGCCAGCAACCTCCCATTTTCAGGATCTAAAAAGTGAATATATCCCTGATAATCAGAGACGGCCAAGACATCTCCCACAAAGACAGGAGAAGAGATAGAACGATATTCTAGGCCTGCTTGCACAAAGGCCACTTTCCCCGTATTTTCATCCACCCCTTCAATCGCCCCTGACACTGTGGTGAGATAGAGCATCCCCTGATGAATAATAAAATTTTCTGAAAGAGAAGAGGGAATCGACCAAAGGATCTTGCCTGAAGTACTGTTCATCGCGACCAGATTCCCTTGATAGCTCCCCGCAAACACCATACCCCTTTGGGCATCCACAACAGGATTGGCAACAATATCCACCATACGAGACACCTGAGAGCTGCCCACAGGAATCGCGACTGGCTCGCTCCACATGGCATGCCCTGTGGCTAAACTCAAAGCCACCAATACCCCACTGTGTAACCCCACAAACACCGTATTGCCTAAGATAGCGGGAGAAGCATCCCCTTCAAGCAACAAATGTGGCTGATGTGGGTGATACGCCCAAAGCTGTTTGCCTGTCTGTGTGGCAAAGGCGATGACAGAGCCATCGTGCACCTGCACAACAACCGTATGCCCTGACACACTCGGCGCGGCATACAGGGAGCTGGGTAGGCTCACATGCCATAATACAGCGCCTGTCAAATGGTTGATGGCATAAAGACTGCCTTGCAATGTCCCAACATAAACCGCATCCCCTGAAAGCGTAGGGGTGCTGGAAATGTTCTCTGGCAAGTCTACAGACCACATCACCCAACGCGCGCCCAACACCAGGCTCGTGAGCTTCCCTGAAAAACTCGGGACAATCATCTGAGCTTGCCCCACACACGGAGATAACCTGAGTGCCTGACTGGATGTGCCAGACCCAACACGCATCGACTGAGTGATCTGGACAGTGATCTGATGCGGCACGTTGTCGCTTAAAGGCATCGGGGGCGGCACGTTGCTCTTGGCACCGCACCCTGAGAGCCCGAGCGTCAACACACCCATACCCGCAATCCATAGGACAGGTTTTAAAAACTTCATCATCAACCTCGTTATAAAATAAGACCTATGCTGGCAACTGATACAACTTCATCTGAATCATCGATGCCTCTTGAGACTCGGGGGGCAAAGCCATCATCGCTTGTTGATAGGCCTGTTTGGCAGCTGCGATCTGCCCCAGAGCCACCTCGGCATCTCCTGTAATTTCAAACTTCATTGCACTGTCCGTTGAGACCTGCGAAAGCGTATTCAATGCTGCCTGCGGATTTTGCATGGCCAGATTCAAACGTGCTAATCTCAAACGTGCCAAGTCTGTCACCATCGTATTCTCCGAAGCATGCACAATCACCCAATTGAGCTGCGCCACGGCAGTGTCATACTGCCCAGAGGTCGCCTCATTTCCTGCAAGATACAGCGCTGCAAAATTGGCATACATGGTATCGCTATACTGTCCAATCAGCTGGTTTGCTGTTTTTGACGCTCCCGTGATATCCTCCGCGTATTCTTGATACAGCATGGTTTGATAAAGGCTGGAAGCCTCCTCTTGCAGCATTTGAGTATGCCGACTCCAATACTGCCAACCTGAAATCGCCAGCATCGCAATGACCAGGCCTCCCAAACAGAAGTTCCCATACTTTTTCCACCACGCTTTGATCTGCTCAACCCGTTCTTGATCATCAATATGTGACATGCTGCTCTCCCTTATTTTATTTATTTATTTTATTTTAATTTTATTTTATTTATTTTTAAATTTTTCAAAAAATCTTCGCACTCAGCCAAAGAAACACTCTGTTGCTCAGGCTCAGGCGCCTCAATTTCTCTCAAAGACTTAATATCGACACACCCTGCATTGAAAGCCTCAACACCCCATATCACGGCATAGTCTGCCCCAGATTTATGGGCTCGCTGGAATTGCTTCTTAAAATTTCCACCCTGAAGATTCACAATAAATTCACACTGTGAATACCGATCACGCCATTGATAAACAGATCGAAACACCTCGGACTCTAAACTTTCTTCAAAAATGAGATAGCATTTGGGCATTTCAGGAAAGGCACAGGCGACCCCTAACGCTTCCAACATCAAGGCCACACGCTCAACCCCGATGGCACAACCAATCGCTGGCGTAGGTGCTCCGCCTAGCTGCTCTACCAAGCCATCATAACGCCCTCCAGCGCACACCGTCCCTTGCGCACCTAAGGTTTGCGTCACCCATTCAAAGACCGTATGGCTATAATAATCTAACCCACGCACGAGCTGATGGTTGACTTTATATTTTATCTGCCCAGCGTTTAATAAAGCTAATACTTTTTCAAATCTGGCCCGCGAGTGCTCACTCATGCACTCGCTCATGCGGGGCGCTTTGGCAATGATGTCCTGCAGCTCAGGGTTCTTACTGTCTAAGATTCGCAAAGGATTGGTATGCAAGCGGCGTTTTGAATCGTCATCCAACTGCTCTTGATACACAGTGAAATACTGGATCAGCTGATGTCGATAGCTCACCCGATCTTCTGGAGTGCCTAGAGTATTGATCTCCAAACTCACAGACTCTAACAGCCTCAATTGCTTGAAGCACTGAGCTGTGAGGCCTATCAGCTCAGCATCGATCAAGGGCGTCTCGACACCAAAGACCTCCAACCCCAGATGATGGAACTGGCGATATCGACCCTTCTGTGGGCGTTCATGCCGAAACATAGGGCCACTATACCAAAACTTTTGAACTTGATTGTGAATAAGCCCATGTTCAAGCGCTGCGCGCACGCATCCGGCCGTGCCCTCAGGCCTGAGCGCCAGGCTATCGCCATTGCGATCTTCAAAGATATACATCTCTTTCTCGACAATATCCGTCACTTCCCCTACGCCCCGCTTGAATAGCCCTGTCGATTCCAAGATGGGCAGGCGGATCTCAGAGAAGCCATAGCAACGCGTCAGCTGTCGGAAAATCGCTTCAATATGCTGCCAACGGGGTAACACCTCAGGCAAAAGATCTGGCATACCGCGCACGGCTTGAAATCTCATAGGCTAGCGCTCCTGGCCCAGGTTCTGGCTCAGATTTCTCTGGATCTGCTCTAATAGCTGAAAGCCTTTCTGAGAGAGGTCTGGCTGCCCTTGGGCATCATACAGGGTGAGCAATAATTTTTGAGGATGTTGACTTGACGACGTCCCTCGTGCTTCCACATGAATCAACTGTGTTGGAGCACCAGGATGGGCTTTGAAAAAAAT
>JAHFRR010000090.1 GCA_023266165.1 Thiotrichales bacterium | reverse complement strand
GGCCCTAATATTGCGATGGCGACGGCGTGTGCCACAGGGACGCATAGCATTGGTTATGCAGCACGTACGATTGTGTATGGCGATGCGGCTGTGATGTTGGCGGGGGGGGCTGAAAAAGCCAGTTGTCAAGCAGGGATTGCAGGGTTTGCCGCGTGCCGTGCGTTGTCAACGCGCAATGAGAATCCTGCGGCTGCCAGTCGTCCGTGGGACAAAGACCGAGATGGTTTTGTCTTGGGAGATGGCGCAGGGGTGATGGTTCTAGAAGAATATGAACATGCCAGGGCCCGTGGCGCGAAGATCTATGCAGAGCTCACAGGGTTTGGTTTGACTGCGGATGCCTATCACATGACATTGCCCAGTGGCGAAGGGGCTTACAGGGCGATGGTGCATACGTTGCAAGATGGCCGGATCACGGCAGATCAGTTGGATTATATCAATGCCCATGCCACCTCAACCCCGCCAGGGGATATCGTAGAAAGCCAAGGCATTGAGCGCATGATGGGTGCTGCTGCGCATAAGGTGGCAGTGAGCTCCACGAAGTCCATGACGGGGCATGCATTGGGTGCCGCTGGGGCGCTTGAGGCAATCTTTTCGGTGTTGGCGATTCGAGATCAAGTGGCGCCTCCGACTATCAATCTACATCATGTAGATGAAGGATGCCATCTGGATTACGTACCTAATCAAGCACAGGCACGAAAAATCAAAACCGTGCTTTCCAACTCGTTTGGGTTTGGTGGCACGAACGCCTCTTTGTTATTTCAAAAAGTCTAGAGATGCGTTGTCAACCGGGCGTGTGGATTTCTATTGAAGGCGTTGAGGGCGTGGGTAAAACCACCCATATCTCAACCCTTCAGTCTTTTATTGAAAAAAAACTGAAAGCCCCTGTGCTCATCACACGTGAGCCAGGAGGGACTTGGTATGCAGAAAAAATCCGTGAACTTCTTTTATTAAAATCTGACGAAGAGGTGTTGCACCCTGATACGGAATTATTATTGATGTTCGCCTCACGTGCTCAGCATTATCATGCAAAAATTTTACCCGCTTTAGCCTCTGGGTGTTATGTGATTTGCTCGCGGTTCACGGATTCTTCCCTCGCCTATCAAGGCGGTGGGCGTGGCATTGCGTTGGCACGTATTCAGGCGCTGGCAGATTGGACGCTGAAAGGCGCTGAGCCAGATCTCACGTTTTTATTGGATATGCCAGTCGAACAGGGGTTAGCGCGTGCAAAAGCACGTGCGGAGCTGGATCGCATTGAGCAGGAAAATATTGATTTTTTCGAGCGTGTACGGCAAGTTTATCTGCAGTTGGCATCCCATCATCCTAAACGCTTTGAGATCATTGATGCGTCTCAGTCTTTAGGAGGGGTGAAAGAACAAATCGAGCGTGCGTGTGAGCGGCGGTTAAGGTAGGTCTAAGCGTAATCCCGCAGTTTGCCAGCCTTTGATGCCTCCTTGCAGGGAAAGCACTTGGGTGTAGCCCATGTCTTGCAAGCTTTTGCCAGATAATGCAGAGCGATATCCGCCGCCGCAATACAAGACCAAAGGCGTATCCAGATCCGGAACGGTGCGTTCGATATCACGCTCTATGATGCCTTTGCTCAGGTGAATGGCTTGGGGGATATAGCCCATTGCCCATTCATGATCTTCACGGACATCAATGAGAATAAAACTTTCTTTTTCTTGAGTCGCGCGATGCAGATCCGCAATCGAGATTTCAGAAACCTCTTTTAACGCTTGATTAACAAGGATTTGAAAGCGAGAGCTATGCATGAAAAATCTCTTTTTGAAAATAGGGCTATTGAAAAAATGGCGAACCGGACGGGACTCGAACCCGTGACCTCCGGCGTGACAGGCCAGCATTCTAACCAACTGAACTACCGGTCCGCATGAGTGACATTCTTCACGTTTTACAGCTGTGAAGGGGCTGTTGGTGCTGGCACCAGGAGTCGAACCCGGGACCTACTGATTACAAGTCAGTTGCTCTACCAACTGAGCTATGCCAGCAACAGGGGTCTGATTATAGCTGAGATTGGCACAAAGGCAAGGGGATTTTACAGGGATTTTGAAAAAATTACCCCCAAAGCAATTTGATAGAGTCAACCAGTTTTTCTTGATGATGCTTGCTGTCAGCATGATATAACCGGCTGGAAGGCTCATGCAGGAGGGTGTTGACCAGAGTTCTAGCCATCGCCTCTAAGACCGACTGAGGGTCTTGGCCATTCTGAAGTTTGCGTTTTGCATCCCTCATCGCCTGATCTTTCAAAGTGTGTAGATGCTCACGAAACTTTACCAGATCATGCTCTGCGTCTTTAAAATGTTTGCGCTGATTGAAGTCTTTCAAAGACTGCTCGATCAGCGTATGGGCTTTGAGGGCAGCCTGTGTTCTTTGGAGGGTGTTGTTCTGGATCAGAGATTGAATGTCATCAATGGAATACAGCGTGACGTAGGGCAGCGTGCCGACCTGCGCCTCTATATCCCTGGGCACCGCAAGATCAATGCACAGGAGAGGCCTTTGGCGAGCTTTGGGGAGCATGTTAAGCGTAATCCAGGGCGTCTCGCTCGCCGTGGTGCCGATGATCACATCGAGGCTTTCGCTGTGACACAGGGCCTCAAGTTGTTCAGGGCGCTTGATCCTCATCTCAAAAGGATAGCGCTCGTGGGCGAGGGCTTGGGCGTTTTCCAGCGTACGATTGACAAGAGTTACTTTTTTGGGATTCAGTGTGCTGATGTGTTTTAAAATCAAAGCGGCAGTCTCTCCTGCGCCTAATAGCAAAACCTCGGGATGAGGAGGTAACGCTTGGGTTTGCGCCAATTTCATAGAAGAGTAAGCGACAGAGACGGGGCAATGGCCGATCATGGTTTGATGGCGGATGGTTTTCACGGTGTTGAAGACATGCTGGAACGTAAAGTCTAACTTCGCATTCACCCAGCCTGCCGTTTTCGCTTCTTGGTACGCCTGTTTAACTTGCCCGAAGATCTGAGGCTCGCCCATCACCATAGAATCCAGGCCTGATGCCACGCGAATCAAGTGCTCCAGGGCCGCATCGCCTTGAAAAAATTTCAGATGATCTTGAAACTCAGAGAGGGGCACGCCTTTCATCTCTCCTAAAAACTGGGACAGCCTTTCACAGATGCCGGGGCATTCGGACTGCGTGATCAGCTCTACGCGATTGCAGGTCGATAAAATAATAAGATGCAAAAACCCATAGCGCTCAGCGTGGATATAGGCATCGTGCAATTGCGTGGGTGAAAAAGCCAGACGCTCTCGGATTTCAATGGGGGCGTGATGGTAGTTGAGGCTTAAGAGGATCATGGGTATCACTTTTTTATTTTAATTTATTTTAATTTTTTGACAATGAAGTTTCAAGGGGAGAGTATACTCGATCTGGTCTTTCAGTGCAAAATCGGAGAGAATCCGAAAGCCTATCAAAACCAAAGCGATGAGGGAAATCTCGTGAGATCTGTCAGATGCCTGTGTGTGGGGTTATTATGGCTGGTGTTAGCAGGCTGTGCCTCACTGCCTTCTTCACGCAACCCGCATTTATCTTTATCTCAATCTCAGTCTAGATGGCACTTGGAAGGCTATTTTGGCGTGAAAACGCAGGAGCATCACCTCCAGCAGGCTTTCAGTGGCAATATCGATTGGGTGCATGTCGATGCCCCTCATCTTAAGGATCAAATTACGCTGTATGGCCCTTTGGGCGCAGATGAGACGGTTTTGACCTACCAGCCACAGACATTGGCAACCCTCCAGACCCGCCAAGGGAAAACCTATCATGCGACAACGCCTGAGGTTTTGATGCAAGAAAACCTCGGGTGGTCGGTGCCTCTAGAGGGTTGGCGTTATTGGGTGATGGGGCAATGCGAGCCCCACGTGCCTGCCAAGATTGATTGGAATAGCAGGGGGCTGCCCCAGATGCTGACGCAATCTGGCTGGACGATTGCCTATAGCGAGTATCAATGGATCCCGCTCTTTCATCAATACCGACCAATGGAAATCACGTTTGAGCGGCCAGGGCTGTGGCTGAAGATTCAGGTCAATCGGTGGGGGGTGTAAAGGGATCTTCTTCCTTTCCCCACACGACCACCGGCCCGACGAGATCTTGCGTGATTTCTCGGTAAGCCTTGTGGCTGCCATCACAGAGTGGGAAGGTTTTCGAGAGCCAGCAGCGGCAGAGCGAGAGGCGCTCGCCAGGTAGAATACACAGCTCTGCGCGTTGGGGGTGCTGTTGATGGTTCATAGGGGGTTTCCTCAAAAATTAAGATCGGGGTTGGACGGCAATATGTGAAAAGTGATGGGCGTAGTTTTTTTCTTTGGCAGCCAGCTGTGTCACCATCAAAAAAGCGATTGCTTCAAACGCTTGACTGATCGGGTGTTCAGGGTGTTGATAGGTGATGGGCAGATGGGACTCTGTCGCCTCTTTCAGGGCAAGGTCTAAGGGAATATGACCTAAGAGGGGGACATCATCTTGCTGAGATAAACGCGCACCTCCTCCTGTCCCAAATAGGGATGTGTGTGTGTGGCAATGGGGGCAGATAAACACACTCATGTTCTCAACAATCCCCAAGAGAGATACCTGGACTTTCTCAAACATCTTAATGGCCCGATGGGCGTCCACTAGGGCGAGATCTTGCGGGGTGGTGACGATCACCGCGCCACTTAAAGGGACTTTCTGCGCGAGCGTCAGTTGGATGTCCCCAGTTCCTGGGGGCAGATCTATAAACAAATAATCGAGATCAGACCAGAGGGTGTCGTTCAACATCTGCTGTAACGCCTGGCTCACCATGGGCCCGCGCCAAATCATGGCTGCATCGGTATCCACTAAGTTGCCAATGGACATGCACTGCAAACCAAAGGCTATAATGGGTTCGAGACGTTTTTCGGGGGTGAGGACAGGTGTGGTGGCATTCCCCGTTAACAGAGGGAGGCTGGGGCCATAAATATCAGCATCTAAGATTCCTACGCGCGCACCTAACCGCTGGGTCGCCAGAGCAAGATTGAGGGCAACGGTGGATTTGCCAACACCGCCTTTCCCAGACCCCACCGCAATGATATTCTTGATAGCCCTCACGCCCTGCAGCCCTGCTTGCACACGATGGCTTTGAATCTGAATGTTGAAAGCAATCTGGAGGTGAGGGGCGATGGGCTGTAAACGTAATTTTATTTTTTCAGACAGCTGGGCATCAAACCTCCCCAAAGGCATAGGGACTGAAATTTCCAGCGTATGGGGGTTAGGGAACGCAAGCTGCTTGAGCGTCAAGGGCTTGGGGAAAATCCCTGAGGGATTCAGGGCCTCTAGGATATGAGTGAGCAATAGTTCCATGATAGATATTTTACCTTAAAGCGTGAGAGCCTATTTTCCGCTTTTTTGGAAGATTGGCCCATTGAGGGACAGGAATTATAAAATTGCAAAATAGTCCACGAAAAATTATTTTAAATTTACCCTAAATCCCTTATTTTGCAAACCCTGTTATTTTAACGGGAATTGCTGTGCATGGCATTTTTGTGGCTCTGTGTTGTTTTGAGTGGGTAATTCTAGAAAATAAAAAACTTTCGCACTATAATTTCTTGTCCCCTCTCCCCTTGCGGGCTACGGCATGCACACATCTTTCTAACCTATTGAATTGGCAAGGCTTTCTTATTCCCTCCTCCCTTGCGGAGGAGGGCTAGGGTGGAGGGTGCAGTTTGAAAAAGCCTTCAGAAGCAAAA
>JAHFRR010000007.1 GCA_023266165.1 Thiotrichales bacterium | reverse complement strand
AGTTTCTGTTCAGTAGTTGGGAGGCAACTGAATACAGGCATTGCCAACATGAACCCTCCACCCTAGCCCTCCTCCGCAAGGGAGGAGGGAATAAGAAAGCCTTCCCAATTCAATAGGTTAGAAAGATGTGTGCATGCCGTAGCCCGCAAGGGGAGAGGGGACAAGAAATTATGGTGCGAAAGTTTTTTATTTTTTAGAATTACCCACTTAAAACAACATAGAGCCTAAATTTTTAAAAGAAATATCAGGAACCCTCTTTACAGCCGCGATGGATTTGGTATTATCTCGGCCTCAAACGCGGGAATAGCTCAGTTGGTAGAGCGCAACCTTGCCAAGGTTGAGGTCGCGAGTTCGAATCTCGTTTCCCGCTCCAAAAAGCTCCGAAGATTTCTCCCAGGCTTAGCTATTGGTTGAGAGTCTCAGTGCCTGATTGTTCTTGATGCGTGTTATAGCTGGTTTAGACAGGAGCTGGCGGCTCTTTCGTGACAGTTTTTTGGTGAGACGTTTCTAAATAAGCTTGTAGAGCGCTAAAGTTTTTACAGCATTGTGTTGTTGATGGCTGATGAGACGGGTCTATTGCCTGATAGGCAGAGCAGGCTAGGGCAATCCATCGTTGGTATATTGCTTCAGTTTTATCAGCGCGGTTAGAAAAGTAAGTAGGAGCACGGGTCTCACACAATATTGTGGACACTCTTTCTATCTTCTGAGGGATGCTCAGTGCTGTATCTTGTAAAACGGTATTCATGCGATCCATATTTCGTGGCAATCGCCCGCTTGTAGCAGTTTGATCGATATCATGTAACATTGTTTTGAAAAACGTTTCCATGGAGTTTTCTGATTCTAATTTAGCTTCAGCTTGAGCTTGAGTAGTACGAAATGGTGTTGAATTCGAAGAAGGATCAGTTGCATTTACAGGGGGCAGCTCATCGTCGTCGTCGTCATTAGAAGGCAAAGTAGCAATGTTACTAGGAGCTGGAAGGGTGTTACTGGGCAACAAGTTAGGTGGGGGTGTGTCCGCAACTGCTACAGCATTGCCAAGTGTGGCAGAGCTGATATTGCTCACCCCGCCACTGCTCGATGTCTTATCCGATGTAGAGCCAGGAACCTGAGCATTGCGAACCTTGATCGCTGCTTGTACGGCTGCCCCTCGCAACAGCTGCCGCATTTCTCTTTGTTGTTTGACAGGGGTCTGATTTCTCGAATTGATGTCCAGGTAGTTGCGTACTGTTTTTTCATTGTTGTTCAGTGTCAGGTCTAATTCTGCACCTTTTTGCAGCAAGTATTCAATGATTGCGAGGCTGATGTCTTGAGTTGCAATGGCAACTAAAAGAGGCGTTTCATCTGAATCGTTTTTTTCCTCAAGACAACGTATATGATTTTCAACTAAATACTTTACCATGTCGAGCTGAGCATGTCTGATGGCGATATGCAGTAACAGGTTGATTTCTCTCTCTGGTGGTGAAGGCACATAATTTACATACTGTTCAGTTAAATACTTTACCATGTCGAGCTGATTATGTTTGATAGCAATATGCAGTAACAGATTGATTCCTCTCTCTGGTATTGATGGGGACTCATTCAGTAATGCCTGAATAGCAGGTAAGTTGCCACGAGAGGCAGCCAGCTCTAACAGGGAGTGCTGGGATGATTCAGAAGAGGAGAAGTAGTTGGTCACACGCACTTGAAGGTCTACTTGGCCTAACTGTACCAAAAAGCGGATCATGTCTGAGGTGTCCTGATGGATAGGTCTATATTGGCCTGACTGACTGCACACATAGGCTAGCGCCTCTGTATGCGCGTTGTCGGTAATACTGCAACCTACACGGCAGAAACCTTGAGGCCTCCGCATAAGCGCTTTGATTTGACGCACCTTCTCTGTTATTTGCTCGTCTGCTAACTCTCCTTCTGGAATAGAAAAGCTATCTGTTTGTTTTGTTGCTGGTGCAACAGCTGAGGCATGGCTGATGATTCCTGTAGAGTCATCAAGCTTGCTGTCTGTGCTCTGGCTCATCAGAGAAGTTTGATTTTGCATCCACTCTGTCTGTAATGCTGTCAAGGCCTGCAAGGCTTCCTGAATGATTGGGTGGTCGGTCGCTGTGCCATAGTATTCATCAAAGAAGTGTTTGAGCTCGACCGAGAGTGCAGCACGTGGTTCAGCTGTGGGCATCAGTGTTTGCATAGTCTCTTTCAACTCATTGTGAATTGGCCCGCTTGCTGATGCTATTTCTACGCGATATTGCATGGTAATGGCACTCTCAAGAAGTTTTTTAAGTAGCGGGCTCACTTGTGTATCTTGGCGCAAGGCCCCCAAAGCTTGTTGATAGGTTTCGGTGATTTGAGTTCGATCAGTATTGGGGATCTGTGCAAGTCGAGCATTAGCAGCAGCTTCTGCCCTGGCCCTAAGTAGAATTTGCCCTATTTCCGCTCTCCTTTGTTGATCTTTGGAATAAGAAGTGTTTAGACAATCTTCCGCGCTTGTTCCATCCTTATTTGTCAACAATACCAGCTCTGGTTTTATCATAAGAACAGTTTTTGATGGATCCTCTTCAAAAGAGTTATTATGATATATTTTGATCATGCGATGCAGAAGAGGGGCTTTGCCCATTGAGGGTTCTGCATCCAAGCGCGCACCTCTTCTCAGCAATAATCGAACGATGTGCTGAGCCTCCCCTGTTTCAGCTGCAACTAAGAGAAGGGTTTCACCCAAAGAGTTTTTTTCTTCTATGTCGACTCCGGGTGTTTCAATTAAATATGATGCTACTTCATTTTTGTGGTATTGGAGAGCAATGTGCAACAAGCCTATTGTTTGTCGTAGTGAAGGGGTTGCTCTAAACAATACGTCAACAGCCTTTAAATTGCCGTAAGTCACAGCCAGTTGCAATGCGCAGGGTTTCTGGCCATTAGGCTGTAGGGGGTCTGCTTTGCCTAATCGCACCAGAAAATCGATCATGCTTGAAGTAGTGCTATACAGAGATGTATGGGCACCTGTACTCTGTAGCATACACACATAGGCCAATAGTTCTGTCGATGACAGTGAAATATTCTGCTCACAAGGATGCGCAGTTCGCATGAGAGACCGAATTTGATACAATCCCTCGTTGAGAGCCTGTTCTGGGGTGTAGCCCTTGAAGGGGATGTTGATAGGGCCAGTGCGGGTGCGGTTGTAATTTGTTTTTGTACGGCCATAGATAAATACATGGAATTTAGATGAGTTCAATTTTATCGAGGTCTGACCTAAAAAATTTTCTTCAAGGTAGGCCTTCGATAGAGATAGGTTATCAACGTGAATGGGCGTAAGAGATGAATTTTGAGTAATGTAATATAACCCATCAGCTGAGTCATCCGTTTTTGTTTCGCCTACTGTGCCGGAGAGAAGGATGTATTTCCCTCTATAATGCTCTAATTGGTCTGGTATCTTTGGCATGATTTCGAGACTATACATTTCCAGAAATGTTATCAGCGACTCGAGTTTACCAGAGCTCAATTGAATGGAGAGCTGGCCTGGAAACTCTGCTGCAAGTCTATTCTTAAGCGTAGGTAGACTATCAATCTCAATGCGCTGACAAATTGGGTCGTGAGTAACATAATACAAGCCATCTTCTGCTCCCTCAGCTTGTATCTTACCTGCGGTCGCTGGGTTTTCCTGCCGGGAAACCAATATATAAGTTCCCCCTATAAGAGCCTTTGATTCAGAGTTAGGGAGGTCTGACCTTATTACAAGATAGCTCCCATTTTCTGGGCTAATAAAGTAAGAATTTTCGTACATGAACCAACTCCTGGTAAAATGATGAAATCCCGATTACTATATCACATTTATTCATAATTTAAAAGGTAGTCGTAAAATTATTTTAAAGTTATTTCTTTATTTTCCATTTTTCACCCCCCTCTGCCCCCTTCCGTGCGATTTGGATCTGGTCGGAGCGAGAGTCCACGCGTGGCCTCAAACCGATCGGTTTGTGCGACGTGGCGATAGAGCATCGTGGTGCCGATATCACTGTGTCCTGCGTTTTCTTGCGCGACTTTCAAGGGGGCACCTGAATCCAAGAGATAGGTCACGTAGCTGTGACGCAGCCAGTGCGCTGAGGCTTGATTGAGTTTGGAAGCTTTTTGTGGCTGACTGTGCTCAAATTGCTGAGCGCCTAGGTGAAAGGCCCATTTGAGGATCTGGTCGATGCGGCGTGTGGTAATGGCTTGCGTAAGGTTTTGCATGGGGATCAGGGGTGTTGTTTCATGAAAATGGGGCTCTGGAGAAGGCAGGTTCACGGCAAGCCTGAAGTCTGCCAGCGCTTCTAAAAGCTCATCCGGCACGGGGATCTCTCGCAGCTTTTGGCCCTTGCCAATGACTCTCAAAAACCAATGGCCTTCCCGTTGTAAGAAGTTTCCCATGGTATGATTCGCAGCTTCTGCAATGCGCAAGCCCGAATAAAAAAGCAAAAGAATAATATAGCGTGCGCGAATGGCTTGAAACACCTGGCTTTCATCTTGGATGCCCTTTGAGTTCAGGGCATTGAGCGCATTTAAAGTTGCATGAATCTCATCGAGCTCAAGATAACGATCCACAATTCTGGGAGCGCTTTGATTGCGCCTCTTGCGCCGTCGATCCACAGCCAAGGGGTTGCCGATTAAATAATTGGTTTGAACCAGATAATTGAAAAAAGAATCTAGAATCTTTACCGCTTTCTTGATAGACGTACCGCCTAGGCCTTTGGCAAAGGGGCGCCAGCTGAGGTTGATCTCGCCGTTTTTTTGAAGCCTGGCTGTACTGGGGCCGCACCAGTATTTTGAGGGCTCTGGATTTTTGAGAAATTCTTGATAAGCACTGAGATGATTACGCCTCAAGCTTGAGATATTGACATGACCTATGTGAATGCACCAGAGCAGCAGGCGCTCGACTTCTTTGGCATAAGATCTAAAAGTTTCTTTAGACTCGCGATATTCATTGAGAAAAGTTGAAATCGCCTCTCCATCGGTGTGTGCATCAATCAAGGCAGCTCCCCGCTCTCGATTGTACTCTGAATCGGAGGGGGCATCCAGAATTTTGAGTGTTGTGCGCTGAAGATCCATGGTCTCACTCAACAAAAATAACGGCTGGATCTTCATGGTTATTTGAGCCCTGGTAACAATGCACTCAAACCATTACCAATCATCTGTAGGGCAATGGCAGCGAGGATTAGACCCATAATACGTGAGACGACCTTGCTGCCTTCTTCCCCCAATAAACGCCCCAAGAAGGGGGCAGCTTTGAAGACCAAGCCCATCAGCAAGGCCATGGCAATACAGATCACGGAGATCATGAGCTCATTGAGCCAGCCAGAAAGCTCTTGGGAGTAGATGATCGTCATGGAAATAGCCCCAGGGCCTGCGACAAGGGTCAGGGCTAAGGGCACAATGCCAATAGAGCTTAGGGATTGCGTGTTAGCAGTGGCATCACCGGGATGGGGCGTGTTATTTTGCTCACCCCCTCGCACCATCGAGAGTCCTGTCAGCAATAAAATCAACCCCCCTGCGGATTCAAAGGCGCCGAGGGTAATGCCAAAAAGCCTTAGGATCAAAGCGCCCATCCAAGCGGACAGCAATAAAATCACCATCACAGTGACCACGCAAGAAATCAGTATTTTTTGCTGCAGTGCCGGGGGGTGATGTTTGACAAGGCTTAGGTAGATCATGCCACTGCCAATGGGATTGACAATGGCCAAGAGGGCAATCATAAAGGTGACCAGTTCATGAGACATAGGAGTGCTCCAGAGGGGTTGTGAGGGGTTTTGCGATTAATCCAGAGGATGCCATCAGGATTTGATAGTGCGTGTTGTTTTGAAGGGGCATATAGACCGCACTGCCCTCTTGGGTTTGAATTAAAAAGGGGATTGCGGCAAACACCAAGCGGTTGAAGGGGTTGAAGAGAGCCCCGTGTGTATGATGGGACGCAAGATTGTAATTTTGATTTTGATGAACTGTGGGTATGGCATCCGTCGGATTTTGATGGGCGCTCAAAAAGTCAAGTTGATATTTATTATGAAGGCCTAAGGCCTGAACCCAGGGCTTAAAGATAAGGGTATGGGCGCCTAGCATCCAGTCGTCCCCTGTGAGGATAAATGCCTGAGGGGCGTGCCCTGGTTTTTGGAATATCACGCGGTAGACATGCGTTTGAGCGCTCGGTATGGCCTTAATAGAGAGGGTTGCAATAGGGGTTTGATAGGTGAGATTATTGAGCAGGGATAGACTCCAGCAGATCCCGCTCAGCAATCCTGCCAAGATCAGGCATAAAAGACTGGTGATCAACATTTTGATGCCTGACCAGAGATGCGCTTTGAGCAAATGCCCGCAAGCCCTGAGAAAGAGCAGGGTGCCGATGATCCAGAGTGCTAAAAGAATCATATGCAACATGATAGACCTATGAGAGGTTGAATAGGAAATTTAGATATGCCGTGCCATTTGCCGTCCACCCAAAATCGCGGGGGTAATAATTTTGTCAGCACCGATGCTCTCTGCCTTTTGAATATTCTGCTTTTGCTCAATACGGGTCAGGATTTTAAATTGCTTGGCAGGTGGAAGCGTTTTTCGCAACGCCTCTGCGCTCATGACGGTGAGAATATTGTCTGCATCCCCTTCAAAGGCACAGATGATGCTTTTGGCTTTTTGAAGATTAGCAGACTCCAAGACTTCTTGCTGGGTTGCATCCCCAATTAAAACATGAAACCCTGCATGCTCCAGCTGGCTTTGCAGATCAGGGTTCCTGAGAATAAAAAGGACGGTCTCACCTTGCTCCAACAGGAGATTGGCCGCATATTGAGACATGGGATTGTAGCTGCAAATAATCACATGATTTGAGATGTTGCGAAGCTTGTTCATGATACTGAGTACCCCCTTAATACGCTTTTCAATCATAGGCCCAAAGAGCAAGGTGATGGCGGCCACAAAGGTGCTGACGCCAATAATAATCATGGAAATCACAAAAATTTTAGCATCCGTCGTCACCGGTGTAATATCTCCATACCCCAGGGTGCTGTAGGTCACCAGGGTATAGTAGATCGCATCGATCCAGGTGTGGATGCCATGAAACTGGTCTCGGAGCAGATAGCTGCCAATAGCGCCATACGCCACAGCAAAAAGAACAGAAAGCCAGGAGATCACCTGGGTATAGGTCATGCGTGAGGTGCTTTTTAAGTTGAAATGGGAGCGTAGGATAATCAATGCAATGATAAAGAGGACGGAGAGCACTAAGTTAGGCAGTTGCAGATGTCCAAAGATACTGTTGACCAAAGCAATCAAAAGAAAGGCCAGTGACCAGCCCCAGGCGCTGCGCCTGCGATGGTATAGCCCAAGCCCCAAGCCCATCAAGACAAACCCTAAAAACAGAGAGAAGACCTGCCCCATCTGGTCAGCATCGGCCAGAAAAAAATATTGGGAGTAGTTTCCCAGGTCTTGTTCAGTCGCAGCTCGAAAGACAGGAATCACACCCGTGAGGAAATGCACAATACCCACGATGATCATGAAGATAGACATGAGAGTAGGAATCGGATTTTTGAGTTTCATAAAAGTTTTATTTTTTATTGACGGCAAGTGGAGTATAGACTATTATGAGCCAGTGTAGCATAGTTTGTGACTTTCATAAAAGTAACTTGAAGCAACTTGCTCAACAATCTTCATATGAATCCTTCACATGAATCATTTTTTTAACTTTAACTTTAATTTTATTCTGGTCTTAGGGAGTATATCGCTATGTCACGCACTTCATCTGTCAATTATCAAGAAGTCGCAGCTGCGGCAGAGGCGTTATTGACCCATGGCAAAAAGCCCAGTATCACCGCGGTGAAGGCTTTTTTAGAAGAGCGTGGGAGCCCTGCTGTGATTGGCCAGAACTTGAAAGACTGGAGGAATCAGGCGTTGTCGAGCAATGCCATGGCGACCCAAGATTTGCTGACTCAAGCGGGGATCGTGACAGAACCTTCTACACCTACCGCGCCTGTACGGGTGTCTCAGCCCGTACAGGTGCTGTCAGTGCAAGAAGTGTCAGTACCTGAAATCCAGGTGCCTGCCCCTTCGGTAGAGGCAGCGCCTCGCAGTCAACACTCGCATAATCAACATAACCCGCACAATCAAGGGCAGCAGAACCAGCAGAACCAGCAGAATACAGGCCAACAGAAAAATAACAATCGTTTTGGTCGCAATCGTCAGAATTCAAATCAGCACCAGAATCAGGGCCAACATCAGAGCCGTGGCCCGCGTGAACCACGTGAGGTGCGAGACGATGGGGAGTTTGACCGCGTACCGGATCGAGGGGATCTGGTGGAGCAAGCAGCCTCTGCCTTTGGAGACTACTATCACGTGTCCAATTTAGATGGCATGGATGAACGCATGCTGCGTATTCAAATCCATACGCTGGAGACGTGCTTGAACAAGGAGCAGTCTCGCCGAGATGCCGCTGAGAAGATGGCGCGTCAGGCAACTGAGTACTCAGAAGTCATTAAAACCCAGATTGCGCAGCGCATCAATGACTTGCGTCAGTTGATGGATGAGCAAATTCAACGTCTACACTCAGAGATCACTTTGGTGCGACAACAAGCCGAGCAGGATTTGGTGTATTACCGTGAGCAGTTGAATAAAGCCAATCACAAGATTTTACAGCTGCATCAAGTGAATCCAGCAGCATCAGGGTACATCGATCGCGAATGATATGGCAAGTCAAAAGACAAAAGTAATCGCAGACGTTGTGCAAGCGTTGCAAGCAGGCTTGCTGGTTGGGTTGCCCACAGAGACGGTCTATGGCTTGGCAGCAGATGCAACCGCTGAGGCGGCTGTCTTGAAAGTCTTTGCTGCCAAAGGTCGTCCGGCAGATCACCCTTTGATTGTTCATGTGGGATCTGTGTCAATGCTCCAGACGGTTGTAGCGGAAATCCCTCCCCTAGCCCAATGCCTCATAGACCATTTTTGGCCAGGGCCGTTGACTTTGGTTTTACCCAAGCATCCAACTCTTTCACCCCTGATCACTGGCCATCAAGCGTATGTCGCTGTGCGCATGCCCCGCCATCCCTTGTTTCAAGCGGTTTTATCTCAATTAGGGAAGCCCCTGGTTGCCCCCTCTGCCAATCGATTTGAGTCCATCAGCCCCACCGATTCAGACGCTGTGCTTTTAGAGCTGGGAGATCAGCTGGCATGGGTGCTGGAGGGAGGGCGTTGTGAGATTGGCCTAGAGTCCACCATTGTCCAAATAGACCCAGTGAACTCCCATCAATGGCGGATCCTGCGCCCGGGGTCTATTACAGCTACTCAGATCTCAAATGCTGTACCCCCTGTCTATCAGCAAGCTGTAGACACACAAGATACAAGAAATTTAAAAAATACGGTTAAAGTTTCTGGCAATAAAATCAAACATTACGCACCTCAAACGCCTGCCTTCTATCTCACGCGCGAGGCGCTCTTGGGGAAAACGTCAGGGATTTGTTTAGGACTGGGTTCTGCACCCCATCCCTTAAATCATCTGAATAATTTCAATCACGTCAGATGGGTTGCGATGCCAGAAGATCCTGTCTGCTATGCCCGGGATTTTTACGCAGCGCTCAGAGCGGCAGATCAACAACATCCAGAGACCATCTGGATTGAGTCGCCCCCCCGCACAGAGCCGTGGGAGGCGATCTGGGATCGCTTGAGACGTGCCGCGCAGGCTGTTTAGCTCGATAATCTCACTGGAGCTACCAGCAAGTAGCCTTTGTTGCGGATCGAGCGAATCATGTTGTTTTGTGTCTTATCGCGTAATTTATTGCGAAGCCGTGAGATCTGCACATCGATGGCTCGACTCTCCGTATCATAGAGATCCAGCTTTAAGATCAAGGCAATACGGTCTCGCGTTAAGACGTGTTCTGGGTTCGAGAGAAAGAGCTTCATGAGAATGGTCTCATTGCGGGTCAGGAACACATGCTTGCCACTGCTGTGCTTCAGGCAATCGTCTTCGGGGAAATACACCCACTGACCGAAGTAGGCACGGCTATAATTGGGAATTGGGATACCCGCCTCGCCTTCGATGTGCTGGATAGGCTCAGGGCTTCCGTCGCTGCGTTTCATCACGGCTTTGATCCGTGAGAGCAGCACATGGGCGCTGAAGGGTTTTTCGATATAGTCATCAGCACCCGCTTCAAACCCAAGCACGGTATTGGTTTCGCCTTGCACGGCTGTGAGCATAATCACGGGTACTTGTGAGGTTTCACGGATTTTCTTACACGCATCAATGCCATAGATATCGGGTAACATCAGATCCAGTAGCACCAGATCAACGGCGTTCTTTTCTAAAAGATCAAACAGCTCGGCACCATTAGAGGCTTCTAACACATGAAAATGATAGCGCTCCAAAAATACCTTCACCAGTTGTCGAATACCTTCTTCGTCATCAACGACCAGAATCGTTGGGGTTTGGACTGTCATCCTGGGTTCCTCCTTTTGCGATGCAGATTTGATGCAGATCTAGGGTGGGGCAACGTATTAAAGCATATTTCTACGAATAATGTAACAGGAGCACAAGTCTGAAGCATCAGCTTGGAAGACAGGTGCGGTGCAACGGGTTAAGAGCATGCAGGCAGCGTTATTTTCTGTAGTCTCGCATAGAAAAACCCATCATGGCGATTTTTTTGAGGGAACAGTTGAACGCCCCCAGATGGTGTGGGCTCTCCCCAAAGGCCGGTTTGCATAGGAAGCTGGATGGGGATGGCCTGAGCATCGGGGTGTTGGTGTAAAAAGTTTTGGATTTGCTGTTCGTTTTCATCAGGCAAAATAGAGCAGGTTGCATAAAGCAGTACGCCTTGAGGGCGTAGATGCTTCCATAGATTGTCCAGTAAAACCTGTTGGGTATGCACCAGCGGTGTGATATCTTCGGGTTGGCGCAGGATTTTAATGTCTGGATGGCGTCGGATCACGCCTGTGGCGGAGCAGGGGGCATCTAACAAAATTTTATCAAACTGAGCATCCCCTAAAAGCCCAGGCTGTGTGAGATCCCCCGTGTGGCACCGCGCCTGAAGCCCGAGGCGATTGAGGGTTTCTGTAACGCGCACGAGGCGCTTTGCTGAGAGATCAACGGCTGTCACTATCAGGGTAGGCTCCAGAGCCAGCAGGTGCCCCGTTTTACCCCCAGGCGCTGCGCAGGCATCTAACACGCGTTCGTGGGGTTTGAGTGCCAACAGGTGCCCTGCCCATTGCGCTGCTTCATCTTGAATGGATACCCAACCCTCTTGAAAGCCTGGTAAGAGAGAGACCTCTTGAGGGGTATCCAGAATCAGGCTCTCAGGGGTTGAGGCCGTCAGTGCTGTGATATGAAGCGTGAGTAAGGCTTTGAGATAGTCTTCACGGGAGATTTTTGCAAGATTGACGCGTAAAGTCATGGGGCCTTGCTGATCATTGCTCTCAAAAATCTGTGAGGCATATAGGGGCCAGGCAGTCTGAATGCTTTGAACCAGCCATTTTGGATGCGTGGCGTGGGCCTGGGAGGGTTGGGGCGTTAGTCGTGCTCGACAGGCCTGACGCAAAAGAGCATTCACCAAGCCTTTCGCCCAAGATTTGCGAGGGGGGATTTGCTTCAGCCATTCTGACACCAAGGCGTGATCGGGCGTTGAGAGATAGTTTGCTTCTGTCAGCCCCAGGGTGAGAATCATTTGAATATCCAGATCTTTCTCACGCAGAGGTTTCTGGATCTGGGTTTTTAGCAGCGCCTGAGTGTGATAATAATAGCGCACAGTACTAAAGCACAGGGCTTGGCAGAATTTCCTATCAAGAGGTTTCAGATTCGGCAGGGTGAGATCTAAGAGCTCTGTCAAAGATCGATGTTCTGTCAGTAATTGCATCAAGAGTGTGAGCGAAGCTGCTCTGGCCTGGAGGGTGTGGGTTAGGGACATCGGATGTACACCAGATCAAAGACATCATGGCCCAGCTTCAAACCTCGACGTTCAAACTTAGTTTCAATGCGGGAGGCACGATCTGAGGCAAACTGGTTTTTGCCATAACGGTTGGTGAACTCAGATAAGTTTTCGAGGACAGACATCATGTGTTCCGCATAAGGCGCCCAATCAGTGGCCATATGAAAAAACCCACCTGGTTTGAGTTTTTGAAAGACAAGGCGAGCGAAGTCTGTTTGAACCAGGCGTCGCTTATGATGGCGGGCTTTAGGCCAGGGATCTGGAAAAAACAATTGAACGCCAGAGAGGCTTTGATCTGCAAGACCTTGTTTTAAGACTTCTAGGGCATCTTCTTGATAGATTTTAAGATTTTTAATTTGATGTTTGGAGATGCCTCGCAAGAGAGACCCTACGCCTGGGCGATGGACTTCAACCCCAATATAATCTAAATCCGGATGGGCCATTGCCATCGCAAGCAAGGAGTCTCCCATTCCAAAACCAATCTCAAGAATAACAGGAGCGTCTCGCCCGAAAAGCGTTGAAGTGTTGAGAGGGCCTGATGTGAGAGACACGCCAAACTGGCGGAAATACTGCGAGAGCGCATCGCTTTGAGAGGGAGTCATGCGTCCTTCGCGACGGACAAAGCTACGAATCGGGCGCAGAATATGGCTTTGGGTGGGGTGCTCTTTCTCCATCAATGGATATCATGGCCTTGCGTGAGCAACGCTGTCATCACGCGTTGACTGATGGTGCGGCCTTCTTTCAAGCCGTATTTAGCTTCGAATGTCTCTTCCAGTTCAATCACCCAGTCCGCACGTTGGACTTGAATATCCCCATCAGGGTTGAACAAAATCTCCTGGAACCCCACCTCGTAGCCTTCAGCGTCCGCATAATGCTGATGCAAGATATCCTGCGCCAGCGCCAGGTCTTTGTCTTTGGTTTGCCAGGTTATTTCCATCAAAGCATCTCTATAAGCTTCCAACTGGGGCCAGTATAGCATTTTTAGGGACAAAAAACATGACTTCTTTCGAAAATCTCTTATGAGAAACACAGCCAAAATGCCACTCGATTTTCATTGTGCTTTCGTGTATCATAGCACGCTCGAAAGGGTTCTGCACCACAGTGTTAGAATGATGAGGGCTATTAGGATCATAAAAAAATAAAAAAGGACAAGCGCTTATGAAAAGATCGCAAAACTTGTTCCTGGTAGGTCCCATGGGCGCGGGGAAGACCACGATTGGCAAGCAGTTAGCCGAGCTTTTGAAAAAAGATTTTTATGACACAGACCAAGAGATTGAAAAGCGTTGTGGAGCGCCTGTTGCCTGGGTTTTTGACCTGGAAGGCGAAGAGGGCTTCCGTCAGCGTGAGCGCAAGATCATTGAAGAGCTCACTGAAAAGTTGGGTATTGTGATTGCCACAGGGGGCGGCGCTGTGGCCCTTTCTGAGAATCGCTCGCGGCTTTCAGCGCGCGGCACGGTGATTTACTTGAATACCACCTTGACTCAACAGCTCGATCGTACTGCTAAAGATAAATCACGCCCTTTGTTGCAGGTCGAAGATAAGAAAGGCGCTTTGCAAGAGCTCAAAGAGTCGCGCGAGCCTCAGTATCGCGATATTGCGGATATTGTCATCCATACCGAGGGTAAAAGCGTGCGCCATGTGGTCAATGAAATTATCCAGGTGCTGTCCGAAGATACGCTATGATGCGCACTTTGACGGTCACATCCAGTCGCCATACCTATCCTCTTTTCATGGGGGAAGGCGTCTTTAATACACGTGAGTTCCAGGCTGCTCTTAAAAATCCAGAGCGTATTTGGGTCACGCATGCGTCTTTACTCCCCTTGCTCACGCCTATCTACCAGGCATTATCTCTCAGATCTGACTTAGAAACAGTTCTTTTAATTCCAGAAGGGGAATCTTACAAGACGCTTAAAACTTGGGAAGATTTACTGGCTCAAATGCTTGCGTATCGATTCTCGCGCAACAGCATTTTGATTGCCTTGGGTGGCGGGGTCGTGAGTGATCTCTCAGGGTTTGCCAGTGCTTGTTATCTACGAGGCATCTCGTATATCACCGTGCCTACGACACTCCTGGCGATGGTTGATGCTTCGGTTGGAGGCAAAACAGGTGTCAATCATCCATTGGGGAAAAACTTGATCGGCGCGTTTTATCCCCCTTCGGGCGTTTTTATCCATCCTCAGTATTTAAAAACTTTACCTGAGCGAGAGTGGAGATCAGGTCTGGCAGAGGTGGTGAAATATGGATTTATCTTTGATAAAAACTTTCTGATCCAATTATCGGGCTGGTTACCAGAGATCGAGGCGCGAGACCCCCGTGTTCTCTGTGAAATCCTTTTCAGATGTTGTGAGATCAAAGCACAGATTGTCGCGCAAGATGAAAGAGACCAGGGTATGCGGATGATTCTCAACTTTGGTCACACCCTGGGGCATGCCCTTGAAAACGCTGCTGGATATGGAGAGTTGCTCCATGGCGAGGCGGTGTCTATTGGCATGTGTTATGCTTTGGATCTTTCTGTTCGAGAAGGTTTTTTATCAAAAACAGAGGCGGCGTTTGGGCAAGCGCTGTTAAAAAAATTGGGGTTGCCCACAGAAATCCCACCCGAGATCTCTCGAGATAAGATTGTAGAGGCGTTGTGCCTCGATAAAAAGCACACGGCATCAGGGTATCGGTTGATTTTGCTGGAAAAGCTAGGGATGGCGAGAGAGTGGGTGTGTGATATTGATGGAGTTTTTATTTAGCTTTGTGTTGTTTTGAGTGGGTAATTCTAAAAAATAAAAAACTTTCCCATCATAATTTCTTGTCCCCTCTCCCCTTGCGGGCTATGGCATGCAAGCGATATTTGCTTTTTTGCATTACCCACTCAAAACGACATAGACCCAAAAAAATGAATAGCTGTAGTCAAGCGCCCAAAATTACGCTATCCTTACAAGATAGAGTACCGTGATGTCAAAAAGTGAGAAAAGAGTCTATGACCCTACGCGAGGTTGCCCTGTCTTTACATACCCTAGAAAAGTCCGTGCTACAACTCCCTGAAAGCCATATGCGACAAGCCCTCAACGTTCATATCCAGGCCATGCTTGAGCTCTTACTGGCAGAGCGGCTGCAAGATAACGAAGCACGCAACTTCCAACTGACGGAGCCCTCAGCGCCCACCCCAAAAAAATCCAGACGGACAAAAGCGTAAGTGTTTGCCAAACCGAGGCTCTATCAAACCCATCTGTCCTTTTTCGGACAAACAGATCCGCGCGTACGCCTTGGGCAGTGGACGCTTGCTCTGATCGGCGATGGCAGTACAGCCCATTGTTTAGAGGCCCTGCTGAGCCCTCGGTGTCAGCAACAGAAAGTTACTTTCAAGCATATTCAAATACCGCCTCCCGTGCTCTTAGAAAAAGAAGATGGCTGGGCGCTACCCCTTGAAAATACTCAGGAAGAAGCGCATGTCTGCCTATTTGCCTTTGAGTCCGATATCCTAGATGCCCAGGCTCGCATCACCCAATCTCACCACCCTTTAGTCCAGCATCTTTTGATGGCCCACTTGGCAAAACCCAATGTATCCCGACGCGGTTTGTCCATTGACTCGATGACCTGCTCACTGCGCTCCACACACCGCCTGGCAAAAACCTTGTTTGCTGTCGGCACGCTCACCCAAGAAGAAAATTTTTTGTCTACACATGAGATTCAAGCCCAGTGCCTCAGGGTTGCAGAGGGCCTATTTGGATTTTAGGCGCGTGCGTGAGCCCTCACATAATCTGGCCGTGTTCTCCCTCATCCAGTGATAGAGCGTCTGGTTGAGCTCATCCAAAGTGACACCTTGCGAGGAAATAGGGGCGCCGATGCATACGGTCACCGTACCACGCTTTTTGAGAAACGTGCCCTTAGGCCAGAGCAGACCCGCGTTATGGGCAATGGGAATGATGTCACACCCCACGCCGCGCGCCAACAAAGCACCGCTTTTGTGGAACTCAGGGGCATCATTCACGGCAACTCGCGTGCCCTCCGGGAAAATCACAATCGAGCACCCCTTCGCTAAACGCGCTTTGCCCTTTGCAATCACGGCTTTCAACGATTTGACACCCTGGGTGCGATCGATGGCAATCACGCGTAGAAGCCTCAATCCCCATCCAAAAAAGGGTAACTTCAGAAGCTCTTGCTTTAAAACATAGGTGTGAAAAGGCAAGAGGCCTGGCAACACAAAGGTTTCAAAGGTGGACTGATGCTTCACAAAATAGATCACCGCGTGCTGTGAGATATGCTCCCACCCTTCCACTTTGAGCGTAATGCCGCACAGTGACCATAGGAAAAACCGCATGACCTTGCCCCAGGCATGCATCCAGTAAAACATCCATCGATGCGGGATCCCAGCAAGGAGAATCATCATCATGACCCATAGGGGCACGGTGATGCATACCATCAGCGCCAACAAAAAGCTCCCTAAGATTTGCCACGCTTTTTGTAATTTTTTTTTCATGACGGATTTCCTTAATTTATTTTATTTTTTGTTCTTGAGAGAAAGCCCAACAGGCTTGCAAAGACACCTGATCTAAAGACCCAAAGACAGGAACTAAGCGCAACAGTGCTGGGTGGTGTGACAATGTTCTTGCACCTTTCCCCGTTTGAACCAAGGCAAAGTCAATCCCCGCGCGCTGCGCAGCTTGATAATCCGTATAGGAATCTCCAATAAAAAGTGCCTGATCTCGAGGGATCTGACACACACGCAAGGCCTCTAATAGCATACCGGGCCCTGGCTTACGAAAATCTGTCGGCTGATCTGGATCATCTAAACAATAGTGTGCGTAATGAAAGCGCCCACCCAGATTTTCTAAAGTCTGACACAGCTTTGCATGCATGTGGTCTAAATCACTCTGAGAGAACAATCCCCGCACCACACCTGACTGATTGCTTGCCATGCCCAGTAAAATCCCAGACTGATACCATCTGGCCAGCGCCTCAAAGCTGCCTGGAATCGCCTGCCACTCATGGGCGGATTTGATGTAATGATCAGAGTCGTAGTTTAACACCCCATCGCGATCTACGATCACCAAGCGATAGCCGTGATCTTGATACGCCTGATCTGTGATGGTCATCTGGATGTGCCTTGAGATTTACTGGATGTCATAAACGTTATCTTAGCGGGACTGGATATTTTATCAAGCGTTATCAAGAGAGGTGTCAAGAAAGGAAGGGTCTTTGAAAAATTTCTCAAAAACTCTCAAAAAAATCTCAAAATCATGTTGCAAAAAGAATCTATTTGAGTACAATGAGATCTTATCGATGAATTAAGGAGTTGTTGATGAAGATCCAGAAAAATAAAAAACAGCAAGACAAAGGTTTTACGCTGGTTGAGCTGATGGTTGTTGTCATTATTATCTCTGTGCTGGCATCGCTCGCCCTCCCTGCTTATACGGGCTATACCCGCAAAGCCAAAATCACAGAAGGCTTGCTGTTGGCAGCCCCCATCAAAATGGCGGTGACAGAATACGCGCTCGATCAGAACACTCCCAACATCCAAAATGCCAGCAATGCCGCCATCGGGGTGGGCACGCCCACGGAGCTCGGCGGGAAAATGGTAGACAGCATCACCGTCGAAAGTAACGGAACCCTCCAGATTGTCTATAAAGAACAGCTGGGCACGTTGCTGTTTGTCCCAACGTATGATCAAAACCAAGGACGCGTCAGCTGGCAATGCAGCTACCCAACAGGCTCTCCGATCGCCACCTACGCCCCCAAAGATTGCACGGCGCAATAGGAATTTAAACGCATGCGTGTATTGTCTCCTGAAAAAGCGCTTGCACAACTGGAGGTCACACACAATGACGCTGATCTGTTGGCCTTTTTAGATCATGTGATTCTAGATGCCCTCGAGCGCGGCGCCTCGGATATTCACTTTGAGCCCTATGAACAGCACATTCGGATTCGGCTGCGTCTGGATGGTTTGCTAGAAACGCTGGTGCATTGCAAAACGCAGTTTACCCAACAGATGACCACGCGCCTCAAGATCTTAGCCAATCTGGATATCGCGGAACATCGACTGCCCCAGGATGGGCGATTTCACTTTCAACAAGGGGCCTTGGCCATCGACTTTCGCGTCAGTACCTGCCCCACGCTGTATGGCGAGAAAATTGTCCTACGGTTTCTCAAAACTGCTAACAGCTATCTGCCTTTAGACAGCCTCGGGTTAGATGCGCACGCCAGCACGCATCTGCACAACGCATTGGCACGCCCGCAAGGCATGATCATCGTCACAGGCCCCACAGGCAGTGGTAAAACCATGACGCTCTATGCAGCCCTGAAAGCCTTAAATCAGGATACGCGCAACATCTCAACCGTTGAAGACCCGATCGAAATTACGGTGGAGGGGATTAACCAAGTCAGCATTCACAACAAAATTGGCTTGACCTTCTCACAGGTCTTACGTGCTTTCTTACGTCAAGACCCGGATATTATCATGCTAGGGGAAATTCGAGATGCAGACACAGCGGATATCGCTATCAAAGCCGCGCAAACCGGACATTTGGTCTTAACCACCCTTCACACCAATAGCGCCCTAGAAACGCTTAATCGCCTGCATAATCTGGGGGTCTCCCAGTACAACCTGGCGAGCGCGGTGAGCCTGGTACTGGCACAGCGCTTGGTGAGACGGCTCTGCCCTCTCTGCAAAACCTTTGATCTTTCAGGCGCTTATCAAGCTAACCCCCATGGCTGCAGTGCTTGCCACAAAGGTTATCATGGGCGCTTTGCTCTTTTTGAAGCCCTACCCATTACCCCCACGCTACAACAGGCAATCTTTGAAGGGGCATCGATGGCCTCACTACACGCCCTCGCACAAGAGACAGGGTTTACACCCTTGATACTTCAGGGACAAAAAGCCGTAAAAGAGGGCATCACATCATACGCAGAGATCAGTCGGGTGATCCAAACATGAAACACTTTGAGAAAGTCCCCTCTCCCTAACCCTCTCCCGCAAGGGGAGAGGGGAAAAGATGAGCTCAATCCCTAGTATCAACCAAAAGGTAAATCCAAACATGAAACACTCTGAGAAAATTCCCTCTCCCCTTATCTATAAACTCTTGCCAGAATGCCGGATCGGCAAGGCCTGTCTAGTCCCCTCTCCCCTTACCTGTAGACTCTTGCCAGAATGCCGGATCGGCAAGGCCTATCTAGTCCCTTCTCCCCTTGCAGGCTACGACATGCACACATCTTCTGAAAGCCTTGATTGGCAAGGTTTTCTTATCCCCTCTCCCCTTGCGGGAGAGGGTTAGGGAGAGGGGCTCGCTATGCAAGGACATTTCAAAAAATATCTAAAAACTCATCAAACACCTCAAGAGATTAAACTCTGGTATCACTTGAGAGCGAAGCGGTTTTATGGATTCAAATTCCGTAGACAAGTTGAGATAAGCAGCTATATCGTTGATTTTTTATGTTATGAAAAAAGATTGATCATTGAAATAGATGGCGGTCAACATGATTATCCAGAGCAACATGCCTATGACACAAGGCGTACAGCGTATTTGGAATCAGAGGGTTTTCAGATAATACGCTTCTGGAATAATGACGTTCATGAAAATTTATTCGCAGTCTTGAAAAAAATTGAGACTCGTCTATTTGACCCCTCTCCCCAACCCTCTCCCGCAAGGGGAGAGGGGAAGATGAACCCCATCCATAGTATCAACCCAAGAAGGTAATCCAAACATGAAACGCTATGCCTGGACAGGCCTTGACATCAATACCCTAGCACCGAGATCTGGCACACTCAGCGCAGTGGATAAAACCAGCGCGCTCACTCTTCTGACCCAGCAAGGCATTTTTGATATTCATGTGAAGATAAAGAGATTCTCTATCAGTAGCCGCTGCAAAAAAATCCATATCTTTCAGCTGATCTCCCAACTGGCAGATCTCCTACAAGCCAATCTTTCTCTGAGCTGCGCACTTGAAACACTGGAGTCAGTGATCTCTCACACACCCACACGAGCGCTGGTACATACCCTCCATCAGCACCTGCAGAAAGGGCATCCGCTCTCTTTGATACTCAGTGACCACCCTCAGCTGTTTGACAATACCCTGTGTACTCTGGTGAGCTTAGGAGAGGTCTCAGGTACACTTCCCCAAAGACTTCACGAATGGGTGCTGCATGCCAGCGCGCAGCAGGAACTGAAGGCAAAAATTAAAAAAGCATTGTTTTATCCCTTGTGCGTCTTGA
>JAHFRR010000089.1 GCA_023266165.1 Thiotrichales bacterium | reverse complement strand
TCCCAATACAAAAATCAACATTGTATTTCACGATGGCGAGCGCCCTGCAATCTTTTTAGCAGACTCACAAGGCCGAAAATAACATCACAACCAACCGCTCATGCAAGCACATGGGCTTGCGGGTTTTCCACTGAGTTATCCACAGGATGATCCACAGAATCTGTGAGTAACTTAGCTGGCCATCTCGTAAATAACAGGGCAGTTGTCGCCTGCGCTTATTCCGATGCACTGAAGCGCATTTTTAACAGGCGTTTGCGCAGAGGCACTTTTCCACCAATCCCACACCTTCACCCCAGCTACCACCGACAGTGCAGTCGCTGCTAGACCTGGAATATAAGTAGCTGCTTCTTCTAGCAATGGTGTAACCGGGATATACTGAGGCAAAACAAAGACACTCAAGAGCACCCCGACAAAAGCCATTCGCCCTACCAAGGCAAAGCTTGTAGCGGCACGCTCTATTTTTAAATCTGCCTGTGCTGTTTCTACTAATACAGCTGCGTTGTCTAGACAGAGATCTACGTGCTGTTTTTCCTTAACATCGGAAGGCTTGTTAGGTAACCCCGCCAGCGCAGCTGCATCTTGGGATTGCTGGTACAATGCAAATACACTGCGGTAAATTCTGTCGGCCAACACACAAGAGAACGGCGCATACACGATAGGGCTTAGCTCAGGTGTCACACCGATCGCCGCTGCCACGCAAGGGATCAGAACACCTAAGATCTCTGCAACGATCTTTGCTTTTCCACAGCCTGTCTCACCCATAAACGGCACGGCCATCTCCAATCCATCGACCAAAGCCAATGTCGGGAAAACATAGCGCACCCACGGCTCATGCACAGAAATTAACATCAAAATAGCAGCGGTAGATAAAACAGCAGTCAACTCTGCCACCCTTTGAAACGTTTCTTGTGATGTACTCTCAAACCCTTGCTCAATGATCTTCAAAATCCGCTTTTGAGGACAAGCCTGCCCTTTTGAACAATGCTCTTTGAGAATAGAAATTGCTGCATTCGCACCAAATAGCAAAGCTAGAGAGATATCATCATGATCCTGGTTGGCGTGATGTGCAATTGCTCGCAGTTTTTTTGAATCCGCCAAATAAGGGTATTCTTTTTTAAAAACATCAACCAGAAATGGATCTACAGCACCCGCTTCCAGATTAAAATTGCCATGCTCATACATTTTTTATTCCCCAGTAAAATTTAAAAAACAATATAACGTAACAAATAATACAATAATTAAATAAAAACGCAACATATCTTTAAAAGATATTTTTTACTAATTATTTTTACCGTGAGGTGAAAAGCCTTGCCCATCAAGCCTTCCAAAAATCGGTTTCACCCTCACTGCCATCGGCCAGATGAATGCCGTGCTTGCTTAAAAGCTCTTGACGTATTTGGTCTGCCAACGCCCAGTTTTTATCTTTTCGCGCTTGATTACGGGCAGCAATCTTTTCAAGAATCAGCTCCGTAGATGCGCCTTCTTGCAGATAGCTGACAGGGTCATTCTGAAAAATACCCAACACCGCTCCCATGGCTTTGAGCGCCATGACTGCAGCGCCCGCGCGCTCAGGGTGCGAGTGCTTATCACGTTGAATCTCATTGGCCAACTCAAAGCACACAGCCATCACACCTGGGACATTAAAGTCATCATCCATCAGCGATTGAAATCGAGCGAGTGATTCTGCAGAGGCAACCTTTGGCATGGGCAGCTGTGCACCATCACGCAAGGCGATGTATAACCGACGAAGCGCCATTTTAGCCTGCTTCAAATTCTCATCCGAATAATTCAAGGCGCTGCGATAATGCCCTGACAGCAAGAAAAATCTGACAACCTCTGGATGATATTCTTCTAATACTTCACGGATTTTAAAAAAGTTCCCGAGTGATTTAGACATCTTCTCTTGATTGATCTGCACCATACCTGTATGCATCCAGATATTGGCATAGCGACAGTCATGTGCGGCTTCAGATTGAGCGACTTCGTTTTCATGGTGAGGAAACAAAAGATCAGACCCACCCCCATGGATATCAATGGGGATGCCCAGTGTTTGATACGTCATGGCGGAGCACTCGATGTGCCACCCAGGGCGCCCCGGGCCAAAAGGGGACCCAAAGCTCGGCTCATGCGGCTTTGCGCTTTTCCATAACACAAAATCCAAAGGGTTACGTTTATAGGGATTAGCTTCTACACGCTCGCCTGCTTGCAACGCAGCAAGATTTTGGCCACTCAATGCCCCATAGGTTTTAAACTGAGACACATCAAAATACACATCTTGATTGGCAGGCTGGTACGCTACGCCTTTATCTAAAAGAGTTTGAATGATGCTAAAGATCTCAGGCAACGTTTCTGTTGCGCGAGGCTCGAGATCTGGACGCAAGAGATTCAATGCATCAAAATCTTGATACATCTCATGCGTAAACTCCGTCACCAGATCTTGCCATTTCATCTGACGATGCGCCGCTCTTTGGATAATCTTGTCATCAATATCTGTGATATTTCTAACATACGTCACCTGATGATCTGGATATCGATAGCGAAGATATCTGACAATAATATCAAACGCCAGATTCGTGCGAGCATGCCCGATATGGCAATAGTCATAAACCGTAATCCCACACGCATAGAGGCCAATTTTAGGGGGATGCAGCGGCACCAGTGCTTCTTTGGCACGGGTACGAGAGTTATAGATCTTTAGCATTTTTTGATTATTCCTGATGCCCGTTCAACACCGCAGAGGCTGTATCTTCTAACGTTTTGACCATCACACTCAAGCGCACATAGTCGTATTCTGTGGCTTGGATATCATTGAGCAGCGAAATCCAGCGGTCTGACAGCGTATGGAACGCTTTATGCCACGCATCTACTCTGGATTTTGCAGACTTCCCGACACGCTCATTGAGCTGGAGCATCCCCATCACAATACGCGCTTGCTCGTAGTCCAGACTGTCTCGCAGGGTTGAACCCAAGAGCAACGACCAGGAGTCTCCATCATCACGGGACTTACTCAAGGTCTTTCTGAGCCAAGAAAGCCCGAGGGCTTCGTTGCAAAGATAATAAATCTCCGCAAACTCCAAAGGATTGACCTGATATTTTTTAGAAAACGCCGTGATATCCATCAAAGGCGAGAGTACGGTGAAATTCACAATCCGCTCGGCAAAAGGCTTCGAGACCCCTTTTCGATGATACTGACTGGCAGCATGGCGCTTTTGTTGCTTCGACTGGCCATCCAGATAATCGCCGGATCTCTTGATCAACTCCACAATGGTGGGCTTCAAGTTTTTGATCATCTCATCGACCTGGAAGTCCGTATGCTGGTTTCGCAGGATCCATCGGCAATAACGTCGTGCCAAACGGGCAATATCATCCATCATGCTGCGCTGGATCACAGGAGAGACTTTGCCATCCAGACTTTCAATCTCTTTCCAAACGGCTGGCAAATCCAGTAATTCCCACGCAACCACCAAAGCCTTGCAAATCCTGCCGGCCTGAGCACCCGTCTCACTTTGCATGCGATGAAAGAACGTCAAACCCATATACGTCACCACATCATTGCTGAGCTGGGTCACAATAATCTCGCGCCTCAAACCATGAGCCAGCATCGCATCCAGATACCGCTCACTTAAAACACGCGGAAACTCTGCTTTCAGATATTTGACAAAATAAGGCTCGTCAGGCAAATGAGAGGCCAACAATTGTTTTTTAATCGCTGTTTTGGTATAGGCCATTAACACGGAGAATTCAGGCGCGGTAATCCCTTGACCTGCCGCGCGACGGGCACGCAAGATTTTGTTGCTGGGAATAAACTCCAGCTCACGCTCTAACTGCCCACTGACTTCCAGATCTCGAATCAGCTGGATATACATCTCCAACGCTTGTGTGCCATAGGTCATGACATGGCTGATGGTTTGTGTTTGATGATAATTGTTATGTAAAACCAGCGCGCCGACTTCCTCTTGCATCGTGGCTAAGAGGGCATTGCGATCTTCCAACGCCAAATCATTCCGGCGAATGGCTTCGTTCAAGAGAATCTTGATATTGACTTCATGGTCTGAGCAGTCTACTCCGGCTGAGTTATCAATGGCATCCGTGCAAATCATACCCCCATTTAAGGCAAATTCCACCCGCGCTTGTTGCGTGAGCCCCAGATTGCCGCCTTCTCCCACCACTTTCACGCGTAGCTCATTGGCATTAATACGCAGCGCGTCGTTGGTGCGATCCCCTACATCGATATTATTTTCGCTGGAAGCTTTGATATACGTCCCAATACCCCCATTCCAGAGAAGATCGACCGGAGACTTCAACAAAATCTTAATTAAACTATTCGGCTCGATGTGATCTTCGTGAATCCCAAAGCAGGCTTTCATCTCAGGAGACACAGGAATGCGCTTAGCGCTACGTTCAAACACCCCCCCACCCTGACTGACCAGGTCAGGCTGATAGTCTTTCCAGGTTGAGCGGGAGAGGCTAAACAGGCGCTCACGCTCCACAAAAGACAGGGCTGCATTGGGATTAGGATCAATAAAAATATGGGCATGGTTAAACGCACCCAAAAGACGGATATGGGGCGAGCGCAACATGCCGTTGCCAAAGACATCCCCTGCCATATCGCCAATTCCTATCACTGTAAAATCTTGCTTTTGAATATTGATATCCAACTCTAAAAAATGACGCTTGACAGATTCCCAAGCGCCCCGCGCGGTAATCGCCATTTTTTTATGATCATAACCATTACTGCCGCCTGATGCGAAGGCATCACCCAACCAAAAATCATATTCCAAAGCCATTTGATTAGCGTAATCTGAAAACGACGCCGTGCCTTTATCGGCAGCAACCACGAGATACGGATCATCCCCATCATATCGCAGGACAGAAGGAGGAGGGACAATCACGCCATCGATATAATTATCCGTGATATCCAGGAGCCCTCGGATAAAAATGCGATAGCACTCAATGCCCTCTTGCAGAATCGCATCTCGAGACCCGCTGACAGGCAATTGCTTCGGGAAAAACCCACCTTTGGCCCCTAAAGGCACAATAACCGCGTTTTTCACCTGCTGGGCTTTCACAAGTCCCAAGACTTCAATCCTGAAATCTTCTCGACGATCTGACCACCTCAACCCTCCGCGAGCTACTGCCGCATTGCGAAGATGGATCCCCTCTACTCGAGGAGAGTAGACAAACACTTCGACCATCGGGACAGGCTTGGGGAGATCTGGGATGAGCTTGGATAAGAACTTAAAGGACACATAGGATTTCACCCCACCCCCGACTTCTTTTTGGAAATAGTTGGTACGAATCATCGCGCGCAGGACATCTAAGTAGCGGCGAATGATACGATCTTGTTCGAGATTTGCAACGTCCCCGAGCAACGCTTCAATCTCCTCCTGCATACGCGCCGCTTCTGCCACGCGATCAAGCACCTGCGCTGAGATATCAAAACGAACATAGAAAAGATCTACTAAGGCTTTAGTAATTGCAGGGTATTGCCCTAAGGTATCTGCAATATGCTGTTGACTGTAGTGAAAACCAATCTGCAGCAGGTATTTGGCCAACGCACGCACCAAAACAATCTCGCGCCAACTTAAGCCGACACGAATCACCAACTGGTTAAAGGCATCGTTTTCCACCTCTCCCAGCCAGGCTTTCGAGAAGGTCTCTTGAAACCGTGCACTGACAGAGTCCAGCGCGACAAAGCACGCACCCATTTGCATCCCAAAATCTGAGATCCACACTTTGCCTTCGGGTAAAGAAATTTCATAAGGGCGCTCTTCAATCACG
>JAHFRR010000088.1 GCA_023266165.1 Thiotrichales bacterium | reverse complement strand
GGTGGCTATAGCGAGCAGGACCCACCTGATTCCATACCGAACTCAGAAGTGAAACTGCTTTGCGCCAATGATAGTGTGAGGTCTCCTCATGCGAAAGTAGGTCACTGCCAAGCTCTCTTATTTCCAAAGCCCTCCGTTCCATCTTCAAATGGACAGAGGGCTTTTTTGTTGTTGAGGGCTTAACTTGAATAGAACTTAAAAACCTGATTCGATGCCTGATATAGCGGGAAGTGGCTGTAGCCAAATAGCTGCGCGGATCGCTCATAACTGACGGAATACAGTTTTTCAGGATCTGTCGTGTGATCAGGGGAGTTCCAGTTCAAGTAAAAATTCATAATGCCTGCAGGGTGTTGCAGCACAATCTTACGCGTATTCCCTATGGCCTCTGGAATAGAGGGCAGTGCTTGATGCACAAGGCTGCCTGGAATCATCGCGCCTGTTGCGATACAAGTCCCGCCGGATACGGCAAGGGATGCATGCGAATGCTGAGGTGTGAAATATTGAACCCGAAGATGGGCTCTGGAATCTGTCGCAGGCCCTATTAAGCATACTTTAGGCATGGTTTCAGTTTTGGCAATTTCAGTTTCTGTCAGCAGATTTCCATGAGCATCTTTGAGGCCCAGTTTCAGCGCGGCTTTTTGCCACAGCTGTTTAAACCTTTCAAATTGTTTGGAGTCTTGTTTGAAAGCCTCTAGCACGGTATCCAAAGTGAGGCCTAGGTCTTGGACATTGATAATCACCATGGGAATGCCAGAATCTATTAAAGAGCAGGGAATGCCACCTATCCTATCCATGGGAGATCCTGTGGGTAAAAGCATTCCCGTCTCTACGCCCACAGGATCAAACAAAGTGGCCAAGACAGTCGGGCCTTGGCCCAAGACACCATCGATCTCTGCCAGCGTGTAGCGCCCTTGAATATCTAGCATCAGGGTCAGTTCAAGCCGCAATCCTGTATTGTGATTCCAGACACCCAAGGTGTTTTGCCCCACTCGGGGTGCGACCCAACCTCTTTCGAGCGCAAATAGGGGGAGTGCCGATGAAAAATTGCCGCAATTGGCCCGCCAATCTATGGCTGCCGTTTGAGGGGACAGCTGAGCCAGCGTGCTCTCCAGCTGACAGTCTGAGCGCTGGCTTTTCTGAACGAGGAAGCACTTATTGCTGGTTGGAGAACCCCGGCCAAGCCCTGTTGTTTGAGTGTTTTTTTTGAGAGTCTCTGGGCTGAGCGTGCCCATCATGGGCAGAGAGGGGCTACCCATGATTTCTCTCAGAATTTCCTCCCTTAGGCTCTGCTCTTTCGGTAGATGAGCGGTTTCTAGAATCACCCCTGTTGAGGTGCCTCCTCGTAAAGTACAGACAGGAATTTCAACAACACCTTGGCGAATGCGGGGCGTTAAGTCAGAGATCGTTTGAAATTGCATACGCTTCTCCTATGAGGGTTCATGAGTGATATCAACAAAACTGCCCGCAGTCAGCATTTTCGGCTTCGATTTGCAAAGTGATATGGTGTAGCTGAAACTGCGCTTTAAGGGCCTCTGCCAGGGCTTTAATCAAGGCATCGCGTGCTTTCAGGGGTATGTGAACACTCAGGTGCGCTGTCAGTGCGGTGTGCTGGGTACTGAGGGCCCAAATATGCAGATCGTGAACTGAAGAGACGCCCGCGGTGTTTTCAATAAAGGCTTGGACAGCCTCTGGATGAATGGCTTCAGGGGATGCATCGAGCAATAAAGCAAAAGAGGTTTTGAGAATTTTAAGGGTACTTTGAATAATAAAGCCTGCAATCAAGATACCCACCAGGGGATCCAGCCAATACCAGTGGGTCAGCCAAATAATCCCTCCTGTGAGCGCCACTCCCAATGAAATCACGGCGTCTCCAGCCAGATGGATCAAGGTACTTCGAACATTAAGATCCTGTCGATGTTTCCCTGCAAATAACAGAGCGGAGCCCCCATTGATCAAGACGCCTATCAGGGCGACACTGATGACGATGGGCTCATGAATGGGGTAGGCATAAAAAAAATGTTTCACGGATTCGACCAACACCCAGGTGCAGGTCAAGATCATGATGCTGGCATTGGTGAGCGATGAGAAGAGGGACAGTTTTTTATAACCATAGGTGAATTGCCCGCGCCCTGAAGCTTTCAGTAATCGATTGGCAAACCCTGAAAATCCAAGCCCTGCAACATCTCCCAGGTTGTGCCCGGCATCTGCAAGTAAGCTGGTGGATTGGGCAAAGAGCGCTGCAGCGATCTGAACGATGACGTATAACAGGTTCAGCCCAAAAGAGAACGCAAAGCGCCATCCCAGTGGGTTGTCTGTGGAGGTATGCGCGTGATGGCCTTGATGACTTTGATGACCTTGATGGTGTCCGCAATGCGCGCCCATAACCCTATCCTTCTTGTTTTGCTTTATTATTTTTATTTGAAGCAATCTAGCATGTTTCAGAGGTTCTGGGTAGATCTGGGCGTGTGATCTTGGCCTGAGATAATTTTTAAAATACCCTGACTTTTAGCCAAAGTATGGCTAGATTTGCCTTGATATTTAGCCATAATTTGGTTAGAATAACCGGGTATTTCAGCCATTCTTAAAATAATAAGGGCGTGTGTCATGAAAAGAGATCTCCTCATTGTTCTACAAAATTGGAAGGCCATGACCCATAGAAAGCCTTTATTATTAAGAGGTGCCAGGCAGGTCGGTAAGACTTTTATGGTTCAGCAATTTGGAAAAAGCTTTGCTCATTGTGTTTCGATCAACTTTGAGTTGGAGCCTCACTATAAATCATGCTTTGAAGAATCGCATCCTGATAAAATTATTCCTCTTTTGAGCGCGTTGAGTGGACAGCCTATTTTGGATGGGGAGACCTTGCTGTTTTTGGATGAGATCCAGGTTTGCCCACGCGCATTGCAAGCATTGCGTTATTTTAAAGAGCTGAGACCTGCACTCCACGTGATTGCCGCAGGGTCTTTGATTGAATTTGCTTTGCATCGCGAACAGGTCAGCATGCCTGTCGGGCGTGTCGAGTATCTGTATATGCGTCCGTGTTCGTTCAGAGAATACCTGGAGAACAGTGGCCATGAGACCTTGCTGGCTTTCCTCAATACGGTGACGATCGCTACGGGCATTCCAACGGCGATTCATGAGAGGCTTTTAGGCTTATTTCGAGAATACATGGTGATTGGAGGAATGCCTGAAGCCATGCAAATGTACGTGGGGACTCGTGATCTATTGGCTGTTCAGCGCATTCATAATAGCATTTTGCAGACTTATCAAGATGATTTTGGGAAATATGCGTCGCTGAGTCAACAGTCTTGTTTGCAAACCGTTTTTGACAAAACGCCTGGACAGGTGGGGCAGCAAATCTCGTTTGCAAAATTTGCGCCAGAATATCGCTCTCGGGAGCTCAAGCAAGCCATGGTATTACTGGAGTACGCGGGTGTGATCCAATCCATCTACGCAACCTGTGCATCAGGTTTGCCTTTGGTGACGACAAAAAATGAGAAAAAATTTAAACTCGCCTTTTTGGATATTGGGCTGGTGCAACGTAAGAGTGGGTTTGGGCAGGCATTGTTACTCACGCAGAATTGGCTGCAGCTGAATCACGGCGCGCTGGCCGAGCAAGTGGTCGCACAGGAGTTGATGGCCTATCAAGACCCGTTTTCAGCGCCAGAATTGTTTTTTTGGGCCCGAGATCAGCGAGGCTCTCAGGCAGAGGTAGATTATGTCACACATCAGGGTGCTCAGATTGTTCCCATCGAAGTCAAGTCCAGTGCGACAGGGCATTTGAGATCTTTGAAACTCTTGATGCAAGAGCGTAATCTGCCGTTGGGTATTAAAGTTTCGATGGCGCCATTGACGTTGACGGGGGCTGTCCTCAACTGGCCGATCTATTTGCTCTGGCGTTTAGGAGAAATGATAGAGGGGCTATCAGCAGCATCTTTATCAATACCCTCTTCCCAGTCAAAGACAATCCCCCTAGAATAGAGAAAACGATGTGAGACAGATATGTTATGTTGATTTATCCTGATCTAGACCCTATTGCTTTGCGCTTGGGATGGTTACAGATTCATTGGTATGGCTTGATGTATCTCTTTGGCTTTGCTGCGTGCTGGGGCTTAGGCGTTCTCAGGGCGCGTCGCACTGATAACCCCATGACAGCCGAGCGTGTTTCGGATTGCATCTTCTATGGAGCGTTGGGGGTGATTGTCGGGGGTAGAATCGGCTATGTGCTTTTCTATAACCTACCCTTCTATGCAACACATCCGTGGGACATTGTTGCCATTTGGGATGGTGGAATGTCGTTTCATGGAGGGCTGATCGGAGTGATTGTGGCTTTCTGGAGACTCAGTCGCAGGTTTGAATGCTCTGTGTTGAGCTTAACTGATTTCTTCGCACCCTTAGTGCCAATAGGCTTGGGTGCTGGGCGTATTGGGAATTTCATCAACGATGAACTCTGGGGGCGTGTGACAGATTCCCCAATCGGCATGATTTTCCCCACAGGGGGGCCGTTGCCTCGGTTTCCTTCTCAGTTGATTGAGTTTTTGTTAGAGGGCGTGGTGTTATTTACGGTGCTGTGGATCTTGTCTCGTAAGCCTCGCATCTTGGGTTTGATGTCGGCTTGGTTTCTAGTGGGCTATGGATCTTTAAGATTTATCGGCGAGTTCTTCAGAGAGCCTGATCCGCAGATTGGTTTTATTGGCTTTGGATGGCTGACGGAGGGGCAGTTGTTATGTATCCCAATGATCGTGGGGGGCATATTCCTGTGGCGCTGGAGCCAAGATCAATTTAAAAAACAGGGAAAGCTATTGTGAAAAACTATCTTGATCTCATCAAAGATATTTTACACCAAGGGGAACCTAAAACCGATCGTACCGGCACGGGGACGCTCAGTGTGTTTGGGCGCCAGTTGCGCTTTGACTTGAACCAAGGGTTTCCGCTGGTCACCACCAAGAAACTTCATTTGAAATCCATTATTCATGAGCTTTTATGGTTTTTAAAAGGAGATACAAATATCCGGTACTTGCAAGACAATGGGGTACGGATCTGGAACGAATGGGCGGATGCCTCAGGCGATTTAGGGCCGGTCTATGGCCAACAATGGCGGGCGTGGAGGACAGCCTCGGGTGAGGAGATTGATCAGATCTCTCAGGTGATGCATCAATTGAAAACGCAGCCAGACTCCCGTCGCATGATTGTGTCGAGCTGGAATGTCGGTGAGTTGTCTCAAATGGCCTTGATGCCCTGTCACACGCTGTTCCAGTTCTATGTTGCCCAGGGGAAGTTATCGTGTCAGCTCTATCAGCGCAGCTGCGATGTCTTTTTGGGTCTTCCCTTTAATATCGCGAGTTATGCGTTGCTCACCCATATGATGGCAGCGCAAGCAGGTCTTGGGCTGGGTGAGTTTGTCTGGACAGGAGGGGATGTGCATGTGTACTCCACCCATCTGGATCAAGCAAAATTGCAAGTCACTCGTGAGCCGTATCCTTTAGCAAGGCTCAAGATTCACCGAAAACCACACGATATCTTCTCGTATCGATACGATGATTTTGAGATCGTAGACTATCACGCGCATCCGGCTATTAAAGCTGAGGTGGCTGTGTGAGGTTTTATAAATCAAAATTTTGTAAATAAAAATAATGGCTCTGTGTTGTTTTGAGTGGGTAATTCTAAAAAATAAAAAACTTTCGCATCATAATTTCTTGTCCCCTCTCCCCTTGCGGGCTACGGCATGCACACATCTTTCTAACCTATTGAATTGGGAAGGCTTTCTTATTCCCTCCTCCCTTGCGGAGGAGGGCTAGGGTGGAGGG
>JAHFRR010000087.1:1743-5835 GCA_023266165.1 Thiotrichales bacterium | reverse complement strand
TTTTGCATTACCCACTCAAAACAACATAGAGCCATTTTTGTCTCCTCTCTCTCCCTAAGCATCGAACGCAAGGGGCGAGGGGACAAGAAATTATGATGCGAAAGTTTTTTTATTTTTTTTGCGTTGATGGGTCAAGATGACAAAAGGCAGTGCGATAATACAAAGATCTGTCAACATCAAGGTGAACCGATAGCTGTCAGGGTTTTGCCAGTGTAGGGAGCTGGGAGGGCTCATGCCAAAGAGAAACGCGGCAATACATCAGCACGGTGAACTGGCTGGTGAGGGCTCAGGATCCAGATAGATTCTCCTTCGTCGCCATACCCTGTGTTCCAAGGCTTAGTACTGCTGCTCAATCTGTTTTTTCAATTGATTTTCCCGGGCAAGTTGAATGGCTTGTTTTAGTTTTTGCTCTAAAACTTCCCTGGAGGGTAATTCTGTGAGATATTGCGCCACGTGGATTCCTGTTTTATCCATCTCCAAATATTCAATATCATCCTGATCTTTTCCAGCGCAAAGAATAATTCCCATCGGCTTTTCTTCATAGGGTAAGCGTTCATTCTGATCAAGCCAGTTGAGATACCATTCCATTTGCCCTTTATAAGCCGGATCAAAATCATCCATTTTTAAGTCCAAAGCTATCAGCCGACGCAGGCGTCTGTTAAAAAAGAGCAAATCCAAATAGCGATCTTTTCTCCCCGTGCTCATGCGTTTTTGGCGAGCTACAAAGCAGAAGTCATTACCTAGCTCTTGTAAAAAATCTGTAATGTTATTGAGAATCATGTTTTCAAGATCTTCTTCTGATTCATACGATTTACCCCCAATGAAATCAATAAAATAGGGCTCTTTAAAAGTCAGTTCGGAGGTCATTTCATCATTTTCTTTCAGCTTATCAAGTTGCGCTTGAATCACGCTTTCAGGCTCTTTGCTCAAAGCAGTGCGCTCATAAAGCATCCCATCAATTTGTTTTTTGAAAGCACGAACGCTCCAGCGTTGAATACGACACATCTCAGCATAAAAATTACGTTTTAGCACGTCGTCAATACTGTCAATTAAAACAAAATGGGACCAAGACAATTGTTTCGACAGTGTCGATACAATCTGTCTGTCTGGGAAATATCTCGAAAACTTGAGCATTCTAAAAAGGTTGATCCGTCCATATCCCCGACCATAACGACTGGATAGATCGAGAGAAATAGTATTTATCACGCCTTCACCATATTCAGCACGCTTAGCTTTCAGTGTTTCATCATCGATGCGCTTACCAATCAGCCAGCATAGGAGAACTTGAGTTGCATTATATTCACGAGCAACGTGAGCTCTTGCCTCTTCAATCAGCTGGCTGATATCATTGAGCAAGACTTTCGGAGTGTCCAATAGCTTTTGGTTCTGTGGGGAGGCGAGGTATTGTTGGTCGGTCATTTTAATATCCTTAAAAAGAGTTCTTAGAATCGTAAGTGTTGGCACCTATATGGCTCCTGAATCACATTCAATGGGCAGTTTACGCCCCAAAAATAAACAATGCAATGTCCATTATGTTAATAATTTAAACACGTGTGGAGTGACGGCACGTTCCGTAGTGTAGGGCCAGTTAGGCCTTGCCAATCAAGGGTTTCAGAGGATGTGTGGATATCATAGCCCACAGCATTCTTATTTTTTATTTTTTTTGCGTTGATGGGTCAAGATGACAAAAGGCAGTGCGATAATACAAAGATCTGTCAACATCAAGGTGAATCGATAGCTGTCAGGGCTTTGCCAGTGTAGAGAGCTGGGAGGGTTCATGCCAAAGAGAAACGCGGCGACACACGAGAGGATGCCAAGCCCAGTGACGAGCCCTACGCCTATCAGGCCTCCTGGAATTTTATAGCCTGTTCCCGACTGGATTTTACGTTGTATCCTCAGGCGCAGAGCGGAGGCAAAGACCAGGCAATACATCAGCACGGTGAACTGGCTGGTGAGGGCGATCAGGATCCAGAAGGCTTGGGCGGTAGAGTGAAAGCAGACAAACATCAAGGTGAGCAGAGAGGCGACGATCGCTTGCAGGATCAAGACTTTAATGGGCACAGCACGGGCATTGGTTTTCACCAAAGAAGGACTCATTTTCATGTCGGTCAAAGAAATCTGGAAGCCTCGCGCAGGCCCAGAAATCCACGCACTGAGGCTTGCCAGCATTCCCAGAATCAGCAACAAAGCCAGGATATCACTCAAAAAGGGTGCATGGACGGCGATAAAGAACTGATGGAAGCATTGCATCACCCCTGCGACGATATTGAGGTTTTGAGGGGGAATGACAAGATCAATGGCCAACACGCCAGCAATTGATAAAAATAAAACGATGATCGTGGCCAAGAGAATGGCGCGTGGGAATGTTTTTTGCGGATTTCGAATCGATCGGGCGTAGAAGGCTGTGATTTGCATCCCTGAGAAAGCGCCTAAGACCGACACAAAGACTGCCAAGCTTCCGCCGCTCAAATGAGGCATCAGAGGGCCGTGCGACCAGGCTTGGGTTTGAAAGCCATGCGCGTGCCAATCCCATAGGCCCAACGCTAGGATTACAAGGCCCGGGACGATGGTGCCAAAAAGGGCGCCGATGATATTCAAGCGGCTGGTGATACGAATGCCCAAAAAGTTAAAGAACGATAAGCCCCACAGTATAGCTAAAATGCTAAAAAACAAGATCAATGGGTGGTTTAATAAAGAGGGATCAAAAGCAATAGCAAATGTCGCAAAGATACTGGAAATACTGGCGGGGAAGGCAATCACATTGTTGATCCACTCCATCCACATCGCCACAAATCCAGTCTTCATACCAAAAGCGCGTCTGACCCAGCAATAAATCCCTCCATCTTCTGGATAATGGCTGGCGAGTTCTGCGCATACCAAGGCGGAGGGGAGTAAAAACCCAATGGCGCCTAAGAGATAAAAGAAGATCGCATGCATGCCTTGAGCGGCCATGATGGGTAGTCCACGCAAGTTTAAAATCGCGCTGACGCTGATCATAGCAACTGCGAAGCTGCCTAAGGTTCTGGTTTTAGATGTCATGGGGATCTCCTTGTGTCAAGTTCAGAGCCAGTTTTTCTGCCAAACCTGTATAGTCACGGGGGGTGAGCTTTAAGAGCTTAGATTTTACAGGGTCTGGAAGATCAAGCGTTTGGATAAAATCCCGCAAGATCTCCAGCGTGAGGGTTTTGCCGCGACTGAGTTGCTTCAGTTGCTCGTAAGGGTTTTCAAGGCCATAACGGCGCATGATTGTTTGCACGGCTTCCCCCAGGATCTCGACATGGTGATCAAGATCTGATTGGAGGGTGAGAAGATTCGGTGTGATTTTTTTCAGTCCCTTCAGTAAAGAGTGATAGGCCAGCACACTATGACCTACGGCCACACCCAGATTTCTGAGTACGGTCGAATCACTGAGATCCCTTTGAAAGCGAGAGATAGGAAGCTTGTCAGCAAAATGGTTAAGGAGGGCATTGGCAAGCCCTAGGTTGCCCTCTGCATTTTCAAAATCAATAGGGTTGACTTTATGAGGCATCGTTGATGACCCGACCTCCTGCGTTTGAATGCTCTGCGTGAAGTAGTTCAGTGAGATATAACCCCAGAGATCTCGGGCGGCATCGATCAAGAGGGTGTTGATTCGCGTGATCGTCTGGCACAGCTCTGCCATACCATCATGAGGTTCAATTTGAGTCGTGTAGTCATTAGGGGTGAGCCTGAGCGTGCGAATAAAATGGTGGCTGACAGCCCTCCAGTCAATTTCCGGATAGGCGATCTGGTGGGCATTGAAATTCCCTACGGCGCCATTACATTTCCCGAAAATAGGGAGCGCTGTCAGCGTTTTGAGTTGGTGTTGCAATCGATGGGCAAAATTGGCGAACTCTTTACCCACGGTGGTCGGTGTGGCAGGTTGTCCGTGCGTGCGTGCGAGCATCGGGAGGTGGGCATAGGTTGTGGCAAAACCTAAAAAAGATTGCATCAGAAGATCGAGCGTAGGCTCTAAAATTTTTTCTCGAAACTCCAGTAGCATCAATCCATAGGCCAAATTATTGATATCTTCTGATGTGCATCCCCAGTGAATATATTCAATCAGGTTTTTGA
>JAHFRR010000087.1:0-1733 GCA_023266165.1 Thiotrichales bacterium | reverse complement strand
GGTTTTTGAGATGAGGTAGGTTTTTATTGTTTTCTGCGCCCGTTCTGAGGGCATTTTTAAGATAGTACTCAACCGCCTTGACGTCATGCTGTGTGGTGCGCTCTAGGTCTTTAATGACTTGAGCTTCAGAGGGATTAAAGTTTTGAATGATCTGATGTAGAAAGTGAATTTCGGCAGGTGCTAAGGTGCAGAGCTTCAGGGTCTGAGCCAGCGTGAGCAGCCAGTGAATCTCAACAGTGATGCGCTGTTTCAGCAAGCCATACTCACTGCCGATCTCTGCCACCTGAGTCAGTCCTGACTGGTAACGGCCATCCAAGGGTGAAAGTGCAAGAAGGCTCATCTTTCAGATTCCACATGCTTCAATAGGACAAGAGTCCCATTATAAGAGTTCTTGAAATTTTTGCGAGCGTGTTTTTTAATTTTTTGATGGGATACTCCATTGTAGCTCGAGGGCTTTTCAAAAACAATCCACGGCCTTCTTCGCGCGAGCGACTTCAGCCTCTGTGGCATAAGGCCCGCCGATTAATTGAATTGACCAATCAGCAATAATCCCTTCGGCAGAATGGGTTTTGCGATCACGATAGCCGCAAATGGGTGCATAAATGCCTTTGCCGATTTTAGGTTGTTGAATTCTCTTGAACTCAGCCAGCGCTTGGGTTTCTGTGGGTTCGTGCTCCCAGTCATAGTAATAACCGATACCCCCTTGGCCTGTTTCCCTAACCGCTTTTACATCCAGCTTGAGCTCAAACAGCCAATAAACATCAGGGGGCGGTGTTGTCACGCGAGGGGGTGTTGCGATGACAGGCTTGGGTTTTGGGGGTGCGGGAGGGGTTTCATACCCATGGCGACCGACTGAAGTGAGCGCAAAAGAATTCGGGACCAGCAATCCATGCGCACGCATCAAGGCAATGGCTTGCGGGCCATCGAGGATCGCCTGGCTGCCATCTGCATATTGCACCGCGATGCAAAACTTTTGTGGGTCTAAAATGGCAGGTTTGGCATAGTTATCCAGATCACCCGAGATCAGGGGCATCGTCCAAAACAAAATGGTTTCTTTGTTTTTAGAGGGTTTCACGGTTTGTTGTGCTGTAATCTCTGGGGAGCTGGTTACAGTAGTTTTGCTTGGTGCATCATTGGAATCCAGTAGCTTGATGATATCCTCAAAAGAAGGCAGGCTCTCCGTCTTACCTTCTTTTTGGACTTGAATATTAGCAGGGGAGTCTACAAATTTGAGCCCTAGCACTTTGACATAGAGAGGATCTAACACCTGATCTTTCGGGAGTGGATAGTTCACTGTCGTACAGTTGCTGGCAACACGGTTTTTGTCATCTTGTGCCGTGACACAAAAGAAGTAGGGCGTGTTGGGGATGAGCTTGGTGTAGTAAAACGTGTCTTGTGAGGTATTGGATTTGATATTCTCTTTGCCATCTGCACTGATCATCAGGGTTTTAAAGCGAGTGACGGGGTGGTTTTGATCGACGTCTGTCACCATCAGCATCAGGTTGTAACGATGCACCAGCTCAGGATCTCGCAATTTGACAGGAATGGTGAGGGCGATGCTGGAGGTTCCAGGCTTGACATCCACACGCGTGATGCCATAAAGACCGTTATCTGAGTAGTATTCGGCATAAGGCGTCGCGACCGTGTTTTTACCTAACGGCGCGGATTCAATGGGAAACTCTGTGGGGTTTGTGATGTGCTCATTGGGTAAATACAGGAGGAGATGCCCTTGC
>JAHFRR010000086.1 GCA_023266165.1 Thiotrichales bacterium | reverse complement strand
GCGCTGCAGTTTTAAGATATCCTGACGCCCAGGTGTTTATTTTTGACAAGGGAGAGAGCGCAATTGCCTCAACCCTCAGTGTGGGTGGGCATTTGTATCGCGTGGGTATGACAGGGGCAGAGGGCCTGGTCTTTCAGCCTCTTGCCCATATCGATGAAGAGTCCGAGCGGATCTGGGCATCAGATTGGATCATTGGACTTTTACATGATGAGAATATCGTGATCACCCCCGAGGTGAAAGACACGGTCTGGCAGGCGCTGTGCAACCTTGCTACCGTCCCGCAAAGCCAAAGGACGCTCACAGGGTTGAAAGCTTTGATTCAAAGCGCGGAATTGCGTTTGGCCTTGGATGCTTACACCTTAGGGGGGCCGTATGGCGATATCTTAGATGCGGATCATGAAGTCTTTTATGAAAAAGACTGGCAATGTTTTGAAATGGAAACCTTAATGCAGATGCCTGATGTGGTCGCCCCTGTGCTCAGCTATATCTTTCACGTCTTGCAAAAAAGATTTACAGGCCGCCCGACTTTAATGATCTTGGATGAAGCGTGGCTTTTCTTGGATCACCCGCTCTTTGCCCATAAAATCAAAGAATGGCTCAAAACCCTGCGAAAATCCAATGTGTCTGTGGTGTTTGCGACGCAATCGATTGATGATCTGACGCAATCTAGTGTGGTCTCAAGCTTAGTAGAATCCTGTCCTTCTCGGATTTTCTTACCCAATGATCGGGCGATGGAACCGGGTATTCGCGAAGCCTATGCAGATTTGGGGTTGAACGAGCGTCAGGTTCATATCATCAGCCATGCAGTGCCCAAGCGCCAATATTATTACCAGTCGCATAAGGGCAATGCCTTATTTGAATTGGGGTTGGGGCCGATAGGTATGGCGCTGTGTGCCGCCAGTTCCCCTGAGGATCGAGCGTTGATTCATCGGATCTGGTCTGAGTCTGGAGAAATGGGCTTTTGGCGTGAGTATCTGAAGCATCGACATCTGGATTGGGCGATAGAGAGCGCTGAAGCGCGAGGGAGTGTAGTATGACACCCCACTCGCATCCTATCTCTTCTTTTCGCTATAGCCCTGCTATCACGCCGTTTCACGGGGCAACCCAAAGATTTGACCATCCCATTGGCTATTTCAGACAAGTGGCCTATTGGGCTCGGTTAGGGTTTTTAATAACTTTTATCTTAAATATTGTTTTGAGCTTTTTACTGTTACTCTCAGCGCTCAGCCCCAAAGTGCATCTGTTGACAGCAGAGATGCTTGAAACAGGCTTTGTGCCCATCGCAGGGCGCCTGGTGCATCAGACCTATTCGAATGCCGCGTTTCAAAAAATCAGATCTCATTTTTTAGTGCCTTCCTCTTCCCGTCAATCCATTTATCGTCAAAGGGGCATGCCTCATGAAAAATAAAATAGATTCAGCGCCTTATGATAAAGCCCAAGAAGTTTGGGATGAACGTATTGGCACAGCGAAATCACAAGCACGGCACTGGTGTATCGCGTGTTTCGGCAGTATCTTGATCTCAATTTTGTTATTGGTTGTGTTGGTTGCTGTGGTCAGTCAAGATAAAACTTATGTCTATGTCGCAAAAGTCCAACCTGGACAAACAGTTGCCAACCTAGAACCAATTGGGGTGCCTGTGGCGCCGACCGATCCTGAGCGCTTATTTTTCTTATCCCAGTTTATTCAAAATATTACGGCGATTCCCCTCGACCCCGTTTTGTTGCGCCACAACTGGCTGACAGCTTATAGCATGGTGGCAGGCAATGCAGAGAACCAATTGACGGCCTATGCAGCCAGCGCAGATCCGTTTGTTGAGGTAGGGAATTACACCCAAACGGTGAGTATTCAAAATTTCCATCCAGTTGGGCATCATACGTATACACTCACCTGGAGTGTCGTGCGCTACACTGTCAATGGTCAGGTCGATAGCGAGCATGTTTATAATGGCTCGTTTACCTTGATGCAAACCGCACCACCACAGAATTTGCCTGATATGCTGGCCAATCCGTTTGGTTTGCGTGTGGTGTATTTTAATATTTCAAAGCAAGGGTAGGGGTGATCAGATGAAAGCTAAAAATCTAAATAATTTAAATAATTTAAATAAAAAAAATAAATTATGGAAGATGCTGGGAGTCAGTGTAGGCATTAGCCTTTTAGCAGGCTGTGCTGAGGTGCTAACGCCATCACAGTCCGTCGGGCAGTTGAAGGCGAATCCTTCAAGTCAGTACGTCCCAGCGCAAAACAGCGCGCAGGTCAAAACACAGATTATCACCCAATATGTGCCTGTGCCTGTGCCAGGCCAGCTGATGTTGACCCCTGAAACCCCGAATATTGTTGGAAACAGTGCTTCGCAGCCTAAGTTTTTAACCAAAGATGCCGCCGTGGCCTATGCCCAAAAGCATGCAATGGTTGAACCTAACTCCAGTGATTTTTTCAATGCGATGACCACCTATCATTACATGCCAAGTGCCATGTATGTCATCTACACGGCACCGATGAATATCACGGATATCGTGTTTGCGCCAGGTGAGAAAATTATTTCAGATGCCGCAGGGGATACCTTGCGATGGCAGGTCTCACAAACCTATAGTGGGGAAGGTGATCAGATTCAGCAGCATATTTTAGTGAAGCCCAGTTCATCAGGGCTCACCAATACGATGCTGGTGACCACGAATCCTCATGTGTATCATCTTTTATTGAAATCTACGGATAACGACACGTTTATGATGTCGGTGCAGTGGAATTACCCTCAAGATATGGTGCACTTTGATCAGGCCTCTCAACCTGGAGCTGCGCCCAGCAGCTCAGCGCTGGGTGAATCTAGCAGCCAACCCTATCAGTTGAATTTAGCCCATCTGAAATTTAACTATGCCTTTGGTCTCTCTCAGGGCGAGAAGCCCAGCTGGTACCCCACTCGTATTTTCAGTGATGGGCACCAGACGTTTATCCAATTCCCCGAGAGTGCAGCCAACTCCAACGCGTTGCCTGTGCTTTTTGTAGCGAATACCCAAGGGGCTTATGGCACCATGGTCAACTGGCATATGCACTGGCCCTATCTGATCGTAGATGGTGTCATCCATGAAGCGCAGTTGAGATCGGGTGTGAAATCTCAAAAAGACCAGGTGATTGTTCAAATTGAGCAGACAGATAAATAATAGATATCAATAATAGAGATATAGATAATAGAGGCAGGTATGACAGCAGAGAAATCCCCAGAGCATCTGTTAACTAAAAAACTTCCGATGGTTGCCAGGCTCAATCGCAAAGCGGTGATGGTGCTCACGGGTGTGATTGTACTGGTCGGCGGCTGGATTTTGGTGTCCTCGCTGTCAAGCTCCACGCCTGAATCGCATATGAGTACACATCTACCCCCAGTGGCTTCAACCCAAGCCAGCCCACCTGCGGCATTGAGAGGCTTGCCTTCGGGGTATTCAGATGCTGCGGGCATCAATGCAGTTTTGGCACGAGGTCGCGCCTCGACTGTGGCAGTGCCTGCCAGTGTGGCAACTGAATTGGCGAATTTAAAGAATCAACAAGCCGCACTTCAGGGGGATTTGGCTGCACTGAGAGCCTCGCCAACACCGTTGCCTGTTTCACCCCCCTCAGCGTTGGATCAAGAAGCCATGGCAAGCTCTATCTTTTTTGCCGGTGGCGCGCCTCAATCAAATTCCTCTTCTCGTAACACAATGCCTGCCAATACAAGCAAAACAGGAGAAAAGTCAGGGGCTAGCAGCAACAGCAATAACCCGTATTTGAATCAAAATATGCAGCAGCAGAAGATGGCGTTTTTAAACAGTAAGCCTGATACCAGCATTTATGATACCCATGCTGTGCAATATCCTGCATCGCCCTATATCATTCAAGCAGGCACTGTGATTCCAGCCGTGTTGCAAACCCAGGTGATTTCAGATCTACCTGGCAATCTGGTGGCGATTGTGCGCAGTGATGTTTATGACTCTATCAATGGCCAGTACTTGTTAATCCCTAAGGGAAGTCGCTTGATTGGGGAATATAGCTCGCAGTTGTCTTATGGTCAAGACCAGATCCAGGTCAAATTCACACGCTTGATTCGCCCAGATGGGACTTCCATTGTGCTGCCCAATTCTCAAGGGGTGAACAATATGGGTGTCTCAGGATTGTCTGATGAAGTCAATAACCATTGGGGTCAGGTCATTGGCAGTGCTGTATTGGCGGCAGTTTTCAATATTCCGGCGATTGTAGCCACCAATCAGCAAAACCAAGGGTGCGTCGAGAATTCCGATGGGGTCTGTGTGACCCCTGTAGGGCGCGTTCTTTCAGCTTCTGCCCTACAAAGCGCAGGCCAAACCGCTTCAGATGTGGGGTCTGCCGTAACGCAGCGAAGCTTGAATCTGCAGCCGACAGTCATTGTTCATGCGGGATACACTTTCTCGGTCATGGTGACCAAAGATATGATCATTCCGCCGTATCAGGGGCATTTATGAAAATCCAAAAATGGATGGTCTTAATTTTTATATGTTTGGGGTTCGCCTATGCAGACTATAGCCCCGGTAGTTATCAAGGCGAAAGCTACCCGAATGTAGGAACCAGCACCCCCTCGCAAAACCAGTCTTTGTTTCAGTGGATGATGACTCAAACCCAGCAAGCGAGTGTGATTTTCAATGAGGTGAGCAATCAAAATCTGAAATCTTCAGCCGTGAATTTTCTCACAGAAACAGACAGCGCAAATAGCTCAAGGCCCTCGTATTCGTTATTTAATTTTTCTTCTGCCTCTTTTGGAACCCAGAGCGGGCAAGGGGCTTGGAGCGATGCAAGTGCTGGGGATGGCAGTTCATGAATAATCTAAAGAGGGTGATATGACGCAACTCAGCCCTGAAGTCATCAATACCATTCAACACCAATTCACTGACCATCTGATGCGCGTGTTTGGCTATGTGGAACATACTGCGATGATGTTGTTTTATTTTATCGCTGTGATTGAAATGACCCTTTTTGGCCTGATGTGGGCCATGAAGCGCGAAGAAGCCTTCGCGGATTTTTTATTTAAAGTCTTAAAGCTGGGTGTGGTTTTTGCGGTAATTACCCTGTTCCCTGAGATCATTCAGGCTTTAATCGATGGGTTTACTGAGGTCGCTTTGAAAACCTCACCTCAAGCGGCGCACGTGATGCTAAACCCTGGCCAACTCTGGAAATACGGCTTTGATGCGGGGGTCAGCCTACTCAAATTCTCGGTGAGCTATGGCACTGCCAATGTGGGTTTAAGCATGCTTTATCTTTCTTTAGGCTTTGGAATCTTATTGCTGTTTGCCCTGTTAGGAGCTCAAATTGTTTTTGTCATGGTGCTGTTTTACTTGGTCGCCATGGTAGCTTTGCTTCTCATCCCTTTTGGTGCGTTTTCAGGGGCGAGTAATTTCTTTGAGCAAGCGCTTTCGGCCTTGTTTCGCGCGGGCGTACGGGTGTTTGTTGTGGTGATTGTGATGGGGATGGGGGTCAGCATCTGGACGCAGTTTCCCATCACCCCTCTGACAGACACCACGACGTTGATGCAGCCCTTGGGGTTATTCTTTTCTGCGTTGGTCTTTGTGATCTTAGCCTATCGGCTGCCACCCGTGGTCGCCGAAACCGTTGGTGAGTTTCGCAGTACCTGGTTACACAATAAGAGCAGTGAGGTTTCAGCGTCTGTGGAAGCGCAAGCGCCTGTCGTGCATGCCAGTTCTTCCGCCATTGTGGCAGGGACAGCATTGGGCAGTAGCTCTGTAGGCAGTGGTAATATGATCGCCGCAACCACCGTGGCGCAAGGAGGCGCAGGGGGCTCTCCCAGCGCTATCAGTGTGGCAGCCTCAGTCAATAGCAGTACGCCCTCAAACGTGGGGCAAGCAGTGGGTGTCGGACGTGGAGGCAAAACAGTTTCGGAAGGCTCAAGTATTCAAGCGGGGATCTCGCGTGATACCCTCAAGCAGCTGAAGACCA
>JAHFRR010000006.1 GCA_023266165.1 Thiotrichales bacterium | reverse complement strand
GCTCTGTGAGCAACGTCAAGGCTTTAAGGAGCTTTATAGCTTTTATGCACGCGCTGATAATACACATATCAATGACTTCTACTTGCGTCATTTGGATTTTTTAGAGAAGTTTAAAAAAATGTTCGTTGAAAAGGGGCAGCGCTTGATTCGACAGGCGGATCAGTATCGCTTTATTTTACCTGAACGCTATCACACGCCAGAAAATCCAACCACCGCATTGCCTAAATCTTTACAGCATATTTTCAATCAAGAAGATCAGGAATGCTTGGAAACGCCGACGCCCCGTGAGATCGAGTGTTTAAGCCTGTTCTCAAAAGGCTTTTCTTCAAAAGAAATTGGAGGGCTGCTGGGTATCTCTCAGCGCACCGTTGAAAATTATATCGCGAACCTCAAATCCAAATGGCATTGCAATAAGATCACAGAGCTACTCCAGCTTGCATTGCAGCAAAATCTGCTCGGCTAGAGTATTTTTACTCTCACAGCGAGGCTTCTATTTTCGTTATTCTCCAGATGCGTCTAACCGGTCAAATAAAAGGAGATATCATTATGATGCAATCTAGCTCTGAAACCTCTACACCTTCCGGGTGTGTTATGCATTCAGAATCTGTGAAAAAAGGGGTCTGCGCGACTGCAGCGGCTATTGGACTTCCAACGTTGGTCGTTGGACTTGCACGAGCCTTCACAGGAGACAATAGTTTCACAGGGCCTTCAATTTCAGCAGGATATGCCTGTATCGTGTTTCAAGTCTCTGTCTTAAGCGAAGACTCTCTCACACGTGTGTGCAATGGCCTTGCTTGTGCAGCACTGATCACCAGCGCAGTCATGCCCTCTCTGGGATTGGGTTCGGCAAGTGCATTGCCCGTTTTGTTCGCAGGAACTTGTTCAAGCCTCCCCTTTGCCGTTCAGTGGACGAGTGAGGCAGTGAAAGGCATTACAGAGTGGTGGGACTCATCATCTAAGCCTACTGCTTCGTAGCTTGAGTGGGGTTTGCCGTTTCTGTTTTTTGCGGAGTGGTTTGCTGATACCTCACCACTCCCAAAACCCCTAAAAATAAAACCAGTGCGCCGATGAAGGTGCTCATGGCAATATAGGTATCCCAGATAAAATGATCCCACAAGGCGCCAAAAACAATGCTGGACAGCAAGGCCGGTGTGACGATGCGCGCGGGTGCTCTGGCGATGCCCCAGGTGAGAAACAGCTGATAGATCCCGCCAAAAAAACCAATCCAAAAAAGTAAAACACATTGATGCCAGGTGGGTGTCTGCCAGTCCAAGCCTGCCCAAATCGCTGTGAGCAGGGTGCAGATACCGAAATAATAAAACAAGAGCGTGGTTTCGCGATGGGTTTTAGTCAGCAAGCGCATCTGCAGCACGGTAAGCGCAGCAATGACAGAAGAGAGCACGGCATACAAAGAGCCCATATGCCAAACATGGCCTTTTGGATTTAAAACAATAACGATCCCTGCAAGGCTCAAGGCAATAAAGGCCCAGACCCGTTTGCGCGTACGAATGCCCAGCATGAAATACACAAATAAAGGGACAATGGCGGGGGTGACATTTGAAAGTAGAATAGCCGTTGTCAACGGAATGCTTTTCAGTGCGGCAAAATATAAGCCCATTGCCGTTAAACCCAAGAGGCTACGAAAGATCAAGCGCCGCGGCTCTGTGACTTTAAAGGTAAATTTCTTGTCAATATAAATCATAGGCCACAGCAGCGCCATGCTTACCAAAAATCTTGCAAAAAGTGATACGCTGGTGGGGAAGCTAGGGCCTAGGCTTTTGACAAACACGCCCATGAGGCTTACAGAGAACGCGGCAATCACCGCAAAAATCACACCCAGGAGTTCTCGTTTCATGGTTTGAGTGGTCTTAGAGGGTCATTTTGACTTTAGGATGCTTGGACAAAGCTTGGTAGATCTGATCGAGCTGCCATTTGCTGGTCGCAATAAAGGTGGCGGTAATAGAAAAATAATTCCCAGCGCTGCTCTCTCGCGTATGAAGATGAATGCTCTTAGCATCTTTGACGTATTGCAGCAGTATTTCGCGCACAACTTCCACTAAGTTAGGATCGTGCTCGCACACGACTTTCAAGGGAAATTTGCAAGGAAACTTCAGTAAAGTACTTTCTTCTGCCAAGCGATCCGAGGGATTAGCGGCAGGATGGGAAGGGGAATCTGGCATGTCAAGGGCTCGCACGTGTGGTTAGCATTGAATGAACATCCTATCTTATTTTACTTGCAAGTGCCACCTGTTTTGGGTAAACTTGCCGCCTTCGTATTGCGAAAGTGGCGAAATTGGTATACGCGCTGGATTTAGGTTCCAGTGGGGCAACCCGTGAGAGTTCGAGTCTCTCCTTTCGCACCAGTCGTTCATTTGACGGTGTTGTTATGACGATGGATGATTTCAACTATTCCCTTCCCGAATCCTTGATTGCACGTTACCCGCTGGCAGAGCGAACAGATAGCCGTTTGATGGTGGTGCATCGTGAGACAGGCTTGATTGAACATCGCAACTTCACAGATCTGAAATCTTACTTAGCCCCGCGGGATATTTTGGTCTTTAACAACAGCAAAGTCATGCAGGCTAGGCTATATGGCCAGAAAAGCACGGGTGGGCGCGTGGAGTTTTTGATAGAGCGCGTGCTCAACAAGCAAGAATTTTTGAGCCACATTCGCACCTCTAAGCGCTTAAAGCCAGGTCAAGTGATTACGTTGGAACCGCTCGCGTCTCGAGATACAACAGATACAATCCATGTACCTGCCTGCCAGATTATCATTGTTAATAAGATCAGTAGCTTTTATCATTGCCAAATCTTCTCGCATACAACAGGAGAAGCGCCTAAAAGATCTATTTGGGAGATGATGACTCAGTACGGGCATATCCCTTTACCTCCTTATTTTCATCGTCCTGAAGAATTATCTGACAATACGCGCTACCAAACTGTTTATGCAGATCCTTTAGGCTCCGCGGCTGCACCCACAGCGGGGCTGCACTTCAGTGCTGAGTTTTTAGAAGACTTGAAGCAGAGTGGGGTAGCGCAAGCTTTTGTGACCTTGCATGTAGGGGCAGGGACGTTTCAGCCAGTTCGAGCGCCTACGCTGGAGGCGCATGTGATGCATCAAGAGTGGTTGTCTGTCCCTCAGGAGACGGTCACCCAAATCCATCAAGCTAAACAATCGGGTGGGCGTTTGATAGCAGTGGGTACGACATCTGTGCGTGCGCTTGAGACCGCGGCCCAAGAAGGGGCAGGCCGACTGGTACCTTATAAGGGTGAAAGCCAGCTTTTTCTCTATCCCGGTAAAAATTTTTATGCGATTGATGGGTTGCTGACAAACTTCCATTTGCCTCAATCGACTCTTTTGATGCTTGTTTCTGCTTTAGCAGGCACCGAGTTGATTCAAAAGGCGTATCAGCTGGCGATTCAAGAAAAATATCGGTTTTTCAGTTATGGCGATGCGATGTTGATTTGTTGATTGTATGAGAGGGCGTGGCCGTCAGTCTTTAGTGCTCGGCACCGGCTTCCCGACCAAAAAGATTCTCAACAGCTCTTAAGGGTGAAAGCCCCTGAAATAAGACATGCACCATCTGCCCTGTGATCGGCATCGAAATACCGTGTTTCTCAGCCATCGCATAGACGGTGGCGGTTGTGGAGATACCCTCGACCACCTGGCCAATCGCATTGCGGGCTTGCTCCAAAGACTGGCCTGAGCCTAAGGCCACGCCCAAACGACGATTGCGAGATTGGTTATCACTGCACGTTAAAATCAAATCGCCCAAACCACTCAGACCCATCAGGGTTTCAGGATGAGCACCTACCGCTTTACCCAGGCGCATCATCTCTGCCATACCCCGTGTCATCAGGGCTGCCTTGGCATTCATGCCAACATTGAGCTCATCAGCGATTCCCACAGCGATGGCTAAGATATTTTTAACCGCGCCTCCGAGTTCTGCGCCAACCAAATCCTCGCAGGTATAAGCTCGCACGTTGCCCCCATGAAAGGCTTTTTGGATCTGATGTGCCAAGGGCGCGCAGCCATTATGAGCCAGGGTGATGGCCGTTGGCTTGTGCGCCATCAGCTCTTTGGCAAAGCTGGGGCCTGTTAATAACAGCATGGGAAAGTAGGGGTCTCGATAGGGAATGACAGACTCGTGCAAAAACGCCCCTGTCACAGGGTCTAAACCTTTGGTTGCCCAGATCAGATGATCTAAATGGGGCAGGGTATGAAACAGGGCTTTGACAACCTCTGAAAATCCATGGCTGGGCGTTGCAATCACAAGATGCGTGGCTTCTGCAACCCGTGCGGCGAAGTCAGAAGAGATTTCAAGTGTAGGGGGAAGCGGCTGGTCAGGCAGGTATCGAGTATTCACACGTGCATGCTGCAGATGAAAGGCCTGCTCAGGATCTCTTGCAATCAGCACCGTGCGTTGTCCTGAGCGTGCCAGATGCGAAGCCAGGGCTGTACCCCAAGATCCTGCGCCGATGACGGCAAAATCAAAGCGATGTGCCATGATCTGTCGCTCTAGTGTTTCTGGGTCGAAATAGGCTGGGCATCTTGCTGCTGTTGCAAGAAAAGGGCCTCGAAATTGACGGCTGACAGCGACAGTTGAGGAAATCCGCCTTTGAGCACCATCTCAGACACCACCTCCCGCAAATACGGGTAGAGTAGGGTAGGGCAGTAGGCCCCTAATAGATGAGGCAGCTGGGCTTCAGGCATATGTGACACCAATACCACGGCGGCTTGCGAAACCTCTGCCACAAAGGCAACCACTTCTTTGCATTTAACCGTGCAATGCGCTTTCAGTGTGACATCATACGTGTCAGGCTCGGGCAGCTTCTGGGTTTCTGTGTTCAGATCCACCGACAGCTCAGGATGCCATTCCAGCTGGAATGCACGTGAACCTTCAGGAATCTGAAAGGAAGCTTCTTTGAGATAGAGCTTCTGCACTTGAATGGAAGGCTGAGGTTGGTTTTGAGCGCTCATGGATATACTGTCCTCTCTATATTGATTTTTGATTTTTAATTTTTTATAGTTGTAATAACTCATCGAGTTTTCCCATCGATTCCAGGGCATAGAGATCATCACAGCCACCGATGGACACCCCATCCACAAAAATTTGTGGTACCGTGCGGCGCCCTGAGCGTGTTTGAGATTCCTGTGCCCACACAGGATTCTGGCTGATATCATATTCTTGATAGCTGGCTTTTTTGGCCTTCAAGAGCGCCTTTGCTCTATCGCAATAGGGGCAGACTTTTGAGGTATAGATCTCAATGTGCGCCATTGTTGTTCTCGCTTTTTAGCTTTTCTCGCTTTTTAGATGAAGCGGCTTTCGGTAAAGGCTCTGCAGGGGTCACCAAGGGCAAGTGCTCTTTGATCCAGCCCTGAATACCGCCTTTTAAAATACTCACATCTGTATATCCTGCCTTATGAATCTTACGGGCAATGGATAAGGCGCTGATCCCTGAGCTGCAGATCACGAGGATCGGGGCGTCGAGTGTTTTTGCAAGCGACTTCATTTTTGCAGGCACTTCGACGGTCAAAAGATTTTTGCTTTGTGCAATATGGCCTTTGATAAACTCAGCGCTTTCACGGATATCCAACACCAGCGATTTTTTTTGCTTGATCTTCAAGGTCGCTTCCATGCTAGAAAGTTCTTTCACACCCCGCTTGGCAAATACACGTTCAAAAACAACGAGTGCGGCCACCGCCACAACGAGCGCGCTGACCAGCGCTATATTTTGATGTATCAGGAGCATCAGATCTGACATGAGAAACCTGCCTTAGAAATTTATTTTGGATCTGGATTATACGAGGAAGCGCATCAAGAATCCAGAGCAAGACGCTTGAAATTTTCTCTCTATTGCATCTTCAAGCCAACACGTTATACTCTCACTGTGTTTTCGATGAATATTGATCGTTTTGGAGTGAGAGGGTTCATGTCAACCGTGATTGAGCGCTTGATGCAAGGATATGGCGTCTTCCATGAAAAGTTTTTCAAGTCTCACAATAAGCGTGATCGTGCGCTGTATCGAGATCTAGTGGAGAACGGTCAAGCGCCTAAAACGATGATTGTCGCGTGTAGCGATTCCCGTGTGGATCCTGCAACGATTTTCAATTATTCCCCTGGGGAAGTTTTTGTGGTGCGTAACGTTGCCAACTTAGTTCCTCCCTATGAAAACGATGGAATGCACCATGGTACCAGCGCTGCGCTGGAGTTTGCCGTATGCTTTTTGCGAGTGGAGCACGTGATTGTGCTGGGGCATAGCCATTGTGGAGGCATTCAAGCGCTATTGAATGAAGGCATGGCAGTGTCTGCGCCAGATCAGGGCTTTATGTCGAAATGGATGGATATCGCCTGGGATGCCCGTGAGAAAGCGCTGCAGCTCCATACCTCTCAGCCTATGCAAGAAAAGCATTGCTGCGAATATTCGCTGATTGCCTCTCTCAATAACCTCAAAACCTTCCCATGGATCGTCGAGCGCGTTAACCAGGGGCTTTTAACCCTTCACGCTTGGCATTTTGATCTGGCGACAGGGCAGGTGATTCGCTTCAACCCCCAATGCCAGCAGTTTGAAGATCTGAGGCTTCATGATGGGTAGGCGCTGTTCTCCAGACCTGTCTTGCAACCCGCAGGTAATTCTCTCCGAGAATCTTCTTGATATCAGACTCTGTCAAATGACGCTTGAATAACGCCTCAATCAGGTCAGGGATTTGCGTGGGTTGAAAGGATGTCCATTTCGGAGGATTGCTGACTTTCATGACATCATACTCTTGCGGATAGAGCACTGGGTTTGCTTGTAATACGTTGGCGATAGTATTTGGGAAGTAGATCCTATCGCTGCCCAGGGCAACATGCTCAACACCCACTAATTGAATTATATGCTCCATGTGGTCTGCGATGCGCTGCACAATGTGATCTTCACCGCCCAACAGGACGCCAACACCACTGATACCCACCAATCCACCGCTGGCAGCGATAGCTTGGATTAAATCGTCTTTGATATTTCTGGCATGGTTTTTCACGGCATAAGCATTCGAGTGAGAGAAAATCACAGGCTGCCTCGAGTGCTCGATGATCTCCATCGCCGTTTTATAACCCGTGTGGGAGCAATCAATCAAGAGCCCGACCTGGTTCATACGCGCAATCACTTTTTTGCCAAATAAACTCAAACCTGCATCACGGGTTTCGGCACAGCCATCACCGATAAAGTTCCGGGTGTTGTAGTATAGAATCATGCTTCTTACACCTATTTTGTAATACAAGTCAAGCATGTCCAGACTTTTTGCAATGGGGTTTGCCCCTTGAAAAACCAGGCATACCCCCAGTTTTTTCAATTGCTTAGCTTTCAGAATATCTTCTACGGTTTCAACCAAGAGATACTTGTCTGAATGAGTGATTTTTTGGCTGACTGTCGCGATATACTTCACAGTGGTTTCTAGAGACGTCGTATCAACTGCCACATGCAAAGAAATATAGGACAAACCCGCCGTGCGATATTCATCGAGCACATCCCACTTATTCCCATGGAATTCAATTTCAGGCTCAAATCCAAACGCGAGATCGCATATCAAGGCGTTTTTCATCATATCTTGGGGAGCAATGTTGCTCATGGCTTTGTTCTCAAAAATCTTAGGGGTACAATATTATAGCGCTGTCTTTTGAGAATTCATATAGAGAAATCTGAGACTAGGGTGGAGGGTACGTGTTGGATAGAATATGCAGAATGAGATAATCAAAAAATTCATTGATAAAATCCTTGTCCAGCGCTATGATTTTCGTGAAAGCCTTATGAATCCTGGTTCCTGACGGCCCCGCTGCGCGTGGCATCAGGACGACGAGCTGAGGAGAGGTCTCATGGATTATGCATTTTAATGGGACAGCCCTGCACAATCATCCCTCCACCCTAACCCTCCTCCACAAGGGAGGAGGGAATGATAAAGTCATTTAAATTGAATAGGTTAGGAAGATGTATGCATGCCGTAGACCTCAAGGGAAGAGGCGACTGTCGATAAGAATGAATGGCGCAAAAATTGCATCTCCTTTTCAAACCTATCCCAATCATTCACTCTTGTGTGATAGTGAATGGCACGTAGTAATGACCTCCCTGGGTTATTAGGTTTGTGCCGTCTTCATGAGGCGGCCCTGCTGAGAGCACACTGAACACAGCTGGCTCATGGAATTAATTTCGCGTATGATACGCAGTATTGTCAAATCTCTTGGGTGTGCGGCATGGTGACAGACTATAAATCTACTTTAAATCTTCCTGAAACAGCGTTTTCGATGAAAGCCAACCTGGCTGTGCGCGAACCTGAAAGCGTCAAGCGTTGGAAGGAGAAAAAGCTTTATCAAGCGCTGAGACAGGCCAGGGCGGGGCGCGAGAAATTTATTTTGCACGATGGCCCCCCGTATGCCAACGGTGATCTCCATATGGGTCATGCGATTAACAAGACGTTAAAAGATATCGTGGTTAAGAGTAAAACCCTAGAGGGTTATGATGCGCCGTTTGTTCCGACCTGGGATTGCCATGGTCTGCCTATTGAGCTGCAAGTTGAGAAAAAATTAGGTAAAAATCTTTCCACAGACCCGAATCTCTTTCGAAAACAATGCCGTGAGTTTGCCTTCGAGCAAGTAAAAAAACAACGCGCGGGCTTTGAGCGCATGGGGATTTTGGGGGATTTTGATCATCCGGCATTGACCATGGATTTTGACTATGAGGCCAACACGGTGCGAGCTCTGGCGCGCATTGTTGAAAATGGCCATCTGCACAAGGGCTTTAAGCCTGTGCATTGGTGTGCGGCGTGTGGATCTTCGCTGGCGGAAGCGGAAGTAGAATATCGTGAGAAGATCTCGCATCAGGTGTATGTGGGGTTTGAGGTTCAAACCTCTCAAAAGTCTTCTACCGTTTTTTCAAAAACAATAGGCTCAGATGAGCGTATCTTTGCTGTGATTTGGACAACGACACCCTGGACACTCCCTGCAAACCAAGCGGTGTGTGTCTCCCCTGAGTTGCGCTACGTATGGGTGCGTGTGGGTGGGCACTCTCTCATTTTAGCTGAAGCTCGATTGGAACCTGTGCTCCTGGAGCTGGGGATCACACAAACGCCTGAGATTATGGGCAGTTTTTTGGGGAGTTCTCTTGAAAATCTCACGCTGCACCATCCCTTTGAAGATCGTGAAGTTCCTGTCATTCTAGGGGATCACGTGAGTGATACTGCGGGGACGGGTCTTGTGCACACTGCACCTGCCCATGGCCAAGAGGATTTTGAGGCGGCCCAAAAATATGGGATGATGCCCAAGTGCCCGATCATGAGCAACGGCTGCTTCACACCCGATACCCCCCATGGTCTTGGAGGGGTGTTTTATGAAAAAGCCAATCCTCTGATTATAGCGCTCTTAAAAGCACGAGGACATTTATTCTATGAAAGCCAAATGGTGCATAGCTATCCGCACTGCTGGCGTCATAAAACGCCTTTGATTTTTCGGGCGACGCCGCAGTGGTTTATCAGCATGACACAGAAGGATTTGAAATCCAGCGCTTTGAACGCCATCCAAGACGTCCAATGGATGCCCGAGTCAGGCCAAAATCGAATTACTGCGATGGTGCAAGAGCGGCCTGACTGGTGTATCTCACGCCAACGGCTCTGGGGTGTACCGTTGTGTCTGATCATCCATAAAGAAACGGGCGCACTGCATCCGGATATCATCAACTTGATGTATCAGGTTGCAGATAAAATCCAAAAATCGGGCGTTGAGATTTGGTCGAGCTTGGATTTGAAATCGCTTTTGGGTGTTGATGCGGATCTTTTTGAAAAAGTTCCTGATATCTTGGATGTCTGGTTTGACTCAGGCGCTTCACACTTCTGTGTTTTGAAGCAACGCCCTGAGCTGCGCTTCCCTGCAGATCTCTATCTCGAGGGATCTGATCAGCACCGAGGGTGGTTTCAAACTTCATTGCTCTCTTCTATGGCTTTATCGGGCCAGGCGCCTTTTAAACAAGTTGTGACCCATGGGTTCTTGGTGGATGCACAAGGCCGTAAGATGTCAAAATCTTTGGGTAACGGCATCGAGCCCGACGAAATCTTAAATTCCTTGGGGGCAGACGTGATGCGTTTGTGGGTGGCCTCCACGGATTATCGCTTTGATATGAGCTTGTCTAAAGAGATTTTAACGCGCACGACAGATATCTATCGACGCATTCGCAACACAGTCAGATTTTTATTGGCGAACCTTGCAGGGTTTGATCCAGCTGCGCATACCTTGGCGCAAGAAGAGTGGATTGCGCTGGATCAGTGGGTGCTCTCTGAAGCCCAGAAAACCGATCAGCGCATTCGTGCAAGCTATCAGGATTATCAATTTCATCAAGTGGTTCAGGACATTCACCTGTTTTGTTCAGAGACGCTGGGCGCTTTTTATCTGGATATTATTAAAGATCGGCAATACACGTGCCATCGCCATAGTCTGGCCAGGCGATCCACCCAAAACGCGATGATGGGGGTTCTGGAGTATGTGGTGCGCTGGTTAGCGCCCATTTGTTCGTTCACTGCTGAAGAAATCTGGGCGTGCATGCCTGGAGAGAGATCATGTGAGAGTGTGTTTCTGGCTGAATGGATCACGATGCCAGGATCGATGTCAATTCACATCGACTGGTCTTGTATCATTGAAGTCAAGGCCCTGGTCAACAAAGCCTTAGAAACCCTTCGAGCTGAAAAAATACTAGGATCCGGATTGCAGGCGATCGTTGAGATTTATGCCTCCGAGCCTCTTTTTAACGCACTGCGTGTGTTGGGAGAGGAGCTGCGATTTGTCATGATCACCTCACAAGTGATACTCCATCCTTTGAGTGCTGCCCCGCAAGACGCGCAGGTGCTGGATCACCCTGGGGTTCGCTTGAAGATTGCGATCAGCCCAGATAAAAAATGCGAACGCTGTTGGCACTATCAACCCGATATTGGCAATACCCTTGAGCATCCCACCGTGTGTGGACGCTGCGTGGGAAATATTTCAGGAAACCCCGCTGAGCATGAGGTTCGGCGGTTTGCGTAATCTCAACAATGAATAGGGATATTAGGGAGAACAAGGATGCCAGATCAATATCGTGATGAGTATAAACCCAATGAGACTGTTCAGAAAGTTCAGGAGTCACCGGAAACACCAGAGCTAGGGGCCTTGGTGATCAAGGAAACTAAAAGTGATGAGAGCCTTCCTATGTTGGGGTTTTCGCTTGATATAGATGGGGCTACTCTCTTAGAGGGAGTAGATGAAATCAATCCTCAGCTGCTTGTTTGGCTTGTCAGGCAGATTCTACAAGCATGGCAAGAGTTTGAGAAAATTTTCCAAGGACGTATCTTAACGGTAGTACTTCTTTCCGGGAGTCTACGACAAACCTTTGGATGCGAGTGGAGTAATCATGTTCACTCGAAGAGGTATGTAAAGGCAATTGCAGCTGGACTTAAGTCTAGTGTTCATGTGCTGTTGCGGATTGCCCAATATCTGAATGAGCATTTGAATGAGCCTGGAAAGCTTCAGCGTGTTGAAATTATCTGTGAAAAGCTTTTGATGGCAGATCTCCAAGGGATGTTAAATTTTGAAAGCTTGAAGGCGTCAGGTCAGATTGGGCGAGAATGGACTGCGATTTTAAACAATGAGTGTGAAGCCGAGCGAGTTTGGCATGATCCAAGCAAAATTTCTTTGTTGTATACCCAGATGCAGTATCTTGGCTCTACCTATCCAGAAAGGCCTATTACTTTTCATTTTTTAGATGATCGAACTGACATTTTACAGACGATAGGTTTGTTTTACCATACCTTTCCGCAGTTTGTGCCAGATACCGTGTTTTTGTTTGCGCAGCGCTGTTTATTTACTATTTTAGAGATGCCCCTCACTGCCCAATCTCCCTGTTTGCAAGTCTCTCAGTCAAAACGGCACTGTCCAGTTTCTTCGGATTTTCCTGCTTTACAAGAGCATTTGCGTCATTGTGTAGAGGGATTTTTGGAACTCCAAGGAGAGCATATCACACGTTTAAAAATCGATGATCCAAAGCCTTTTTTACAGCGCCTTGCAGTGCTTGTTTCTCTCTCTAGCGAATTGACTCCGGCATGCCTTTATCGCTGTATGCTGCAATTAGCCCTGTGTCATTTAGAGCACAAGGGGGAGAAGAGTGATAAGCAAGAGAGGCTGCGTGAGTTATTGCGAGACTTTCCCGATGAGGTAAACGGGGATGACTTGAGCGATGCACAAGGAGCGTTGATGATACGAAGAGATTTCTTTTGTTTCAAAATACCTGATAGTTGGAGGTTGGTCACTCCGTTGTATAGAGCTTTGCAGCAGCGCCTCGAGGCAGCATCTGATGTGGATTTGGTGGAGGTTAGCTGTGATGGGTAAAACCAAAAAATTATTTTTTCTGGTGGATATGGATGGTTGTGCGATTCACAGCTTGAGCCATGAAATCAATCCTGCGCTTTTGAAGATTATGAATCAACAGATTCAAGCAGCGTTAAGCGAAGGCTATCAGGCAGTTGAAGCGTATGTGGGTTCAGCGAGTCGTCGTCACTTTTTAAGTACAGAGAAACTAAATCACGACAGGTATCTGAAGGCAGGCTTCCCTTTCTTGTCTAGTGCTGAGGTGATAGAGAATATCGCTGGTTTATTGAGAGATAACTTTAAGGGCAGTGTTGTTTCAGTCTCAGTTTCTTGTGTTACGCTATTGATGGCGGATTTGGGTAGGTCTAAAACCTTTGAGGCATTACAAGCGTCTCGGAAAGTCGGCTGTGAATGGGCGCGGTTCAAGACGAATGAGGAAAGTGATATTACTACACTACCAGAAAGAGATGATGGTACCAAAATTTCTATGCTGTTCGCTTTACTGCAATGGATTGGGCATGAGCATTCTGGTCTCTCGGATCCTTCGGATGTGATTTTTTTTGATGATCGCAGCCAGGATATCATTCCGTTGGTTCAAAAAGTTTTTAGGGCCTTTCCTGAATGGATCCCTCAGAATCTGCTTCTTAAAACATGCCTTTGTATCTATGGCACACAAAAGGGCCGCTTGGTTCATTTTGGAGGAGCTATTCAAGAAGTGATATCTGCCACAGACCAAGCAGCTCTGGAGCGTAGAAGCTTGCCAACACCGCATTTTCCGGTGCTACAGCTGGCCATGGCGAAACGCATACGAGACTTCCTGCCTGGACAAGATCGGCAGTTTCCTGAGCTTTTAGACAGCCGTGATTTTTTGCTTGCGCTGGAAAGCATTGTACCACCCGCACATCTCAGAGCTGCAACGCTTGCCTCCCCTTCTCGCGCTGTAACTATCAAGCCAGCAGATTTTCTGTTTAGGCTATGTATATGCTATGTGGTTGAGCATTTAGAGCGAGTAGGCGATGGCGTCGGCGTTCAGAAGAAGTTAAGGCTTGTGCAGGGGGCGACAACGTTGGCAAGCCTACAGGCAGCTATTTTATCTCGCAGACATAAAATAAATCCTCGTAGGCCGATCAGCCGGAAACTCATTGCTCCCTTATTGCAAATGCTGCAGGACAGTGTACATCATGAGAGTATGGGCGAGGTCAAGCTTGATGCGTCATAAAGCGTATTTTTACCTGATCATTCTTTTTGCTACACTGATGGATACCATAAGCAAATGCCTGGCTGTCAGAGATCTCCCATTTTTAACACCTGTGAAAATTTTTCCGGGATTGAATTTATATCTCACAGACAATACCGGTGCGGCATTCAGCTTCCTGAATGGGGGAGGTTGGGAAAAAGTTTTTTTGATTCTCATCGCCCTTGGATTAATTGGCTTTTTGGTTTTTCGCCTCCATCGGGCCAAGTCTAAACTGGAATCCATCGCATTGTGCTTGATCATCGGCGGGGCGCTGGGGAACGTGTTAAACCGGCTGGTCACAGGCAGTGTGATCGACTTTATCGATCTCTATGTCGGGCATTATCATTGGCCAACGTTCAATATAGGAGATTCGATGATCGTGGTAGGTGTGGGATTGTTCCTGGTGAGTGGGCGTGGGGCTTGTATTTAGATAGGAGCTTGAGTATGAAAATTTCTCTGATTCTGTGTACGATTCATCGAGTTGATGAGCTAGGGCGATTCTTGTCAAGCCTGTCGTGCCAAAAAAATCAAAACTTTGAGCTGATTATTGTGGATCAAAACCCAGATGATCGCTTACAATCTTTATGCAAAAACTATGCCAATTCAATGGCATTACGGCATTTCCAAGTCAATTTTAAAGGGTTGTCTCGAGCGAGAAATTTTGGATTGCAATATGCTTCAGGTGATATTATTGCATTTCCGGATGATGATTGCTGGTATGGGGATATTTATTTGCTTAAGACAGTCTCAGAGATCTTTAAAAAAGACCAGCAGATAGACATGGTAAGCTTCCCAGCGTTTGATGGGCGTGGCGAAGGTATTGCAAATTTCCCCAAACATCCTGCGCAGATTTCTTTATATAATATTTTGCAGACTGTGATCTCTTTTTCTTTATTTTCTCGAAGTACTGTGTTAGCTCAGGACCTGCGGTTTAATGAAGCGCTGGGCGTTGGATCACCCTCCCCAACTCAGTCAGGAGAAGAGACAGATTGGGTGTTAAGAGCGCTTGCAAAGGGCTATACAGCACAATATCTTACGAGTGCTTCTGTTAACCATCCAAGAGTTAGATGTCAGTATCATGATCCAGCATATCAGAGAAAAATATTTTTATACTCTTTAGGTTACGGGCAGCTGCTCAAGCAATATCGGTTCCCAGTGAGTGTGATTCTACGAAGCTTTATTCGGCCTTTGGGGGGGGCGCTGATTTTTTTATTACAAGGTCAGCTTTCAAAAGCGAAATACCATGCTAAGATTTTTAAAGGAAGGTTCGTGGGGTATTTTTTAAAACCATGGTGAAATCAGCAATCTCAATTTCTTTTAGTTATTTTCTTCGCTATGGTTTGCAGCTTTTAGGTTTTTTGTTGGTTGCTAAAATATTAGGGCCATACACATTCGGGATTTTTTCAGCTATTTTGGCTTTAAGTATGCTGCTAGGGCCTATCGCTGAATGGGGTGGCTATACACTGATTTTACGAGAAAGCAAAGAGGGTATACCTGTCTCTGAAAGTTTGAATGCAGCGATTTTCGTGACCACCCTGATGAGTGTTGGGCTTGTGGTAGCGGGGTTGCTTGTTCGAGCTGCTCTGTTTCCTGCATTACCTTTATGGCCTTTATTATTGGTACTCATCACAGAGCTATTAGGCTCTCGTATGAATATGCTGGCTACAGCAGCTTTTTCAGCAGTTTCTAAATTTCGAATGATCTCTTTTTTCCAAGTTTTGATAGGTGCACTGCGATTGACAATGGCTTCTTTATTGTATGTTTTTCATGGGGGATTGCTTGCCTGGTCAGTGTTATATTGCGTTTCCGGCATTGGACTTGGGTTGCTTGCATTGTATGTCGTATATCAAACATGTGGTTTGGGTGTAATATCGTATGCCCGTATGAAAAAACAAGTACGTACAGGGGGCTGGTTTGTCTTGTCTATTGCTTCTCAAAGTCTGTATATGCAAGCAGATAAGCTGTGTTTAGCATTTTTTTCAACACCAGAAATTGTTGGGTATTATGCGATTGCGACGCGATGCCTGGCAGTTGCCTATATGCCTTTAAACGCGATACTCACAGTCTATGCGCCAAAATTTTTTCGATTAGGCCAGCGACACTTAAGATGGGCGAAAAAGCTTGGGCAAAAAGTTCTCATCTTAACCCTAGGCTATGCCTTGATTGCTAGTCTTTTATTATATGCGGGATCTTTTTTTCTACCTATGATATTAGGGGATCCCTATGCGCTCTCAGCGTATATTCTAAGGTATCTTATCATTGTACTGATCATCCAGGCAGTGTATTATCCCATGATTGATGCCTTGAATGGTGGCTATCGAGAGAAAACAAGAACATCGCTACAATTGATAGCAATGGCTGTGAATATTGGAATAAATTTATTGCTTATTCCATTTTTTTCATGGCATGGTGCTGTGGTCGCGTTGGTGCTGAGTCAAAGCATTTTATGTTTAAGTTGGGCGGTAGGGCGTAGATAGAACGATGAAGAGAGTTTTGTTTATTTATAATATTAAGGATTGGGCGATACATAATGTTGGCAAGTTATGGGCTGAAGCCGTAGCAGAGTACTTTGTATTTGACTTTGTTTCATATGCAGAACTTATTGATGGCAGCGCTCTTAAGACGCATTCAGTGCCTTATGATGTCATTTTCTGGGGATATGCGATGGTACCCTCTTTCCCGAGCGTATTTGCAATATATCGGTTTCAGCGAGCACTTCAAACACTGTTGAAATTGGCAGGCGTCAAAACCCCCCCAGAGCTCATAAAAAAAAGTGTGACAATTATTCATGATCCTATTGAGATCTTCCCGAAGCTCAGAGGCCTGTATCAAGCGCATAAAACAGAGAAGGATCTTCGAGAGTTCCAAAATTGGCAAGAAGCCCGTCCTGATTTTACCGCCTTGAAATGGGTGCATCGTTATTGTGTCATCAGCTCAGAAATGCAAGAAATTTTTTTAACGTATAGGAAAGCCCCCCTCGTTATTCCTACTGACTCTGATGTCCCTATTGTATCCGAGAGTCAGATCAATAGAGCCTCAGGTCTCCGTGTGATGTCTCGAGCATCTCCGCAAAGAAGGAAAAACATTCCTCTGCTGATGCAGTGCCAGCAGCAAATGTGTTCCTCAGTAGAGTGCTTTGATCTCTATGTGGGCCAGGCTTTAGTTTCAAGGGAGCGATATTTACAACTACTGTCAGAGCACAATTGCTATATTTGTACTTCGTGGTGTGAGGGCGGCCCTCTGCCTATCATGGATGCATTACATTATGGGCATGTGATTTTGACCACCCCTGTTGGGCAAACGAACGAACTGGTCATCCATGGGAAGAATGGTTTTTTCTGTCAAACGCTCAATGAATTTTGTGAAGCGCTGCAAGAGCTTGTCAAAAACCCTGATACCTTCTTGGCCATGCGATATGCTTCTTTGGAGCTTGCAAGACGTAGAAAATCGAATAGAGATGATGTAAAGCAGCTTATGTGCAATTTTCTTTCATGGTAAGATGCTGACCATCTCAATGTGTTGGCTGTGAGAGGTTTCCTGAAATGTTAGAGATAATTCAGAAGCAATTAGATGACTCTGTCAAGCTCAAATTGGCTTTAGCAGGGGACTTGCATATTAAAGATTTATTGATAAAAGCTGTAGGGCTTTGCATTGAGTCTTATCGACACGGGGGGCGAGTATTTTGTGCGGGCAATGGAGGCAGCGCAGCTGATGCCCAGCATATCGTAGCTGAACTCGTCAGCCGATTTTATTATGATAGGCCTGCGTTAGCTGCAGAGGCTCTCACGGTGAATACATCAACCCTGACAGCCATTGGCAATGATTATAGCTATGACTATATTTTTGCGCGCCAAATTGAAGCCAATGCAAGAGCGGGGGATATCTTTATTGCTATTTCAACATCTGGGAATTCTAAAAATATTTTAGCAGCTGTCAATGCTGCAAGGTCTCAGGGTGTTAAAGTGATTGGGCTAACAGGGCAGTCTGGAGGTCAGCTTGCACCACTTTGTGACTTGTGCTTTAAAATGCCCTCGACAGACACACCTCGTATTCAAGAGGGGCATATTGTAATAGGCCATATTATGTGTGCCTTGGTTGAGCAGGGGATGTATCCTAAACGTTTAGAGGGTGCGAGAGAATGATTCGTTCTTTCAAGCGTTGCCTTTTCCCATTTGTATTATTTTTTATTTTCGCTTTTCCAAAAGCAGGGTTTTATTTTCACGGACTCCCTATATGTTTCAGTATGATTCTCATTGTCATAACAGCGGGTTATTTTTTTTTGAGTAATTTTTTTCAAAAAAAATTATTGCGGCCAATTTTTCCTATGATGGTTGCATTAGTTTGTTTTGCATTTTTGATTTTGGCGTTGAGTTATTTGAGTCACTATAGTGTTTGGAAAGACTATTGCGTGATTCTTGTGGCTGCAGTGGTGTTTCCTGTCTCTGGTTTATTGATTGGAGGTCATATTGGTCGAGAGGGTATTTCTGCATCTGTTTCGCATGCGTTACTGATTGCTCTATGGGTTGTTGTGCTATTTGGGCTTGCTAGCTTTATTGCGACAAATGTTTTTGGAATTGTGATCGGAGTCCCCTTTCTCACAGAAACGGGGGGGGATCTATTTGGTTTTATCGGTAAAGATAATCTTAGGATATTTGTCGTGAAAGCTTGTTCGACGTATAACAACGGTAATCTCTTGGGGATGGGACTTTTGATTTGGGCTCCGCTGGTATATTACGGGTTACAGCGTCGAGCTGTGGTTTTAAGAGTTGCTACTCAGATATTGTTGTGTTTCACCTTTTCAAGAACGATATGGACAGGTTTAATTGCCTCTGAGTTTTTTTATCATTATCGAGAAGGTATTAAAGTTATTTTAAAGTCTTTGTTGGGAGTGATTGTTTTTTTGCTTCTGATTAATTTTATTGTGCATTTGCATATTTTTAATTATTATTCTTTAGAAATTGTTCCAACGATGCCGCATTTTGCTTTTTGGGTTCATATGCCTCCGGCCACAGGTATGGCTGCAGGTAATGCGATTAGCTTTTTGGATGATACCAGTTTGGGTGGACGATTGCCGCAGCTCTTAGCTTTTCTGCATGCGCATTGGCTGCCGCAGCTTGCGACTCCCATTTCACCTCTTCCCAAAGAAATGCTTTATGCACAGTGGGCTTCAAAATATGGGTATTTGGTGATGCTATTTTTTGCTGCCATTTATAGTGCTCCGCTCTTATTATGTAAGCCCAAAAACACGTTGATGCGGGTGTGTCGTTATGCTATGTCAACGTACTTGGTTGTGATGGCGATAGATGCGGGCTTTGTATTAGTCCCTGTGCAGTTTTATTATTGGTGCGTGATGGGCATTTATTTTGGATTATCTGAGCATGAGAAGAGGAAAGTCGTTGATGCGCATTCTCTATGACCTCCGTTGGGAGGGCGCGCATGGCATAGGCCGTTATTCGCGTGAAGTTTATCGTTGTTTGCAATCGCAGCTTGTGCCTTTAAGAAACGGGCCTAAACCCTCTTCGCCCATAGATACTTTATGGTTGTGCAAGGTGTTGAAGACGATCAAGCCTGATTTATTTTATTCCCCCGGATATAATCTTCCAATAGGGCAGAAAACACCATTTATCTGTACCTTGCATGATATTATGCACATTCGTGTACCTGGTGAAGCTGGTTGGCTTAAAAAGTTTTATTTTAATTTTTTTTTGAAAAAACAGTTGTGTTATGCTCAGTGTATTTTTACAGTTTCAGAGTTCTCAAGGCAGGATATTCTTTCTTGGTGTCCTGATGTTGATCCGAAAAAAGTGATAGTAACAGGCAATGGGTATTCTGATGTTTTTACACAAAATGGCGAAAAAGCTTGGGTAGAAGCACCTTACTTTCTATACGTTGGTAATCGGAAAGCACATAAAAATATTGCTCGCATGTTAGAGGCTTTTAGGTTGGCAAAGCTATCTCATCCTGATCTCAAGCTTGTGATGACAGGGTTTCTAGATAATACCTTAAAAAGGTTTCTTGAGAAGTACCGTTTTGTAGAGTCTGTGATTTTATTAGGTGTTGTTGATGATATTGAACTGGCTGCGTATTATCGGGGTGCTGTAGGTGTTCTGACGCCTTCTTTGTACGAAGGCTTTGGGCTGTCTGTCATTGAGGGCCAAGCATGTGGAACTCCCGTGATCGCAGGGAATCTTACCGCGCTCCCTGAGGTTGCAGGAAACGCCGCTTTGCTGGTGAATCCTTATGATGTAAAGGCGATTGCGACAGCGATGCATCGAATACTGACAGAGCCTGAGTTAGTTTCCCGACTGCGAGTTTTAGGATTGGAGAATGTCAAGCGCTATACCTGGCAGTCTGTTGCTGATAAGATTGCAAAAGTTTTAGATGAGGTGGCAGGAGAAATCGGTGTTTGAGAAGCTTCGTATTGCTATTGTCTCCGATTGGCTGGTAACTTATGCAGGGGCTGAGCGCGTCCTCTCTCATATGATTGAAATCTTCCCCTGTGCGGATCTCTTTGCTGTCGTTGATTTCTTAAAGCCTGATCAGAAGGGCTTTATTCAAAATAAGCCTGTCAAAACAACTTTTATTCAAAAACTCCCCTTTGCCAAAAAACATTTTCGTAAATATCTCTCTTTAATGCCTTTAGCCATAGAGTCTCTAGATTTATCTCAATATGATTTAATTATTTCAAGCTCTCATGCAGTGGCTAAGGGAGTTCTCATTGGGCCAGACCAGCTTCATATCAGCTATATCCATTCTCCCATGCGCTATGCCTGGGATTTACAGCATCAATATTTACAGCAATCCGGATTGTCAAAGGGGCTCAAGGGTTGGATGGCTCGGCGGATGCTCCACAGGCTTCGAACGTGGGATGTCATCAGCAGTTATCGTGTCGATCACTTTATTTCTAATTCAGATTATATTGGCAGACGTATTGAGAAAGTCTATCGGCGCCCCTCCACCACGATTCATTGTGGGGTTGATCTGGCAGGATTTGAGTTACAGCGCAATAAACAAAATTATTATCTGACAGCTTCTAGGATGGTGCCTTATAAACGTATGGATCTGATTGTCTCAGCGTTTAAAAAAATGCCTCAACATCAATTGATTGTGATTGGAGAGGGGCTGGAGTATGCAAAAATCCAGAAAATAGCAACAGATGTGCCCAATATTATTTTAAAAGGGTTTGTTGAAAATAAAATTTTAAAGCAATATATGCAAGATGCCAAAGCCTTTGTGTTCGCGGCAGAAGAAGATTTTGGGATTATTCCTGTCGAGGCGCAGGCTTGCGGTACACCTGTTATTGCCTTGGGTAAGGGCGGTGCTTTGGAGACTATCAGGGGATGGGGGGCAGTTGATTGTCCGACAGGCGTGTTTTTTGAAGCGCAAACAGAGGCCTCTCTGATCCAAGCTGTTTCTTGCTTTGAGGCGCATTCTCTTGCATTGAATCCGTTAGGATGCCGAGAAAATGCTGAGCGATTTT
>JAHFRR010000085.1 GCA_023266165.1 Thiotrichales bacterium | reverse complement strand
ACTGATGGCCTGCAAGGTACTGGCTAAAGGCGTTTTATGGTTTTTTTTGAGAGACTTGAGTTTTATTTTTTGCGGAAGACAAAACCGAGTTAGACTCTCAAAGTAAGGGTCAGAGAAGGTTTCTGGGGTATTGTCTATGACCCGTTGTAGGAGTAGCTTTAAAGGCGAACGAGAAGACCCTAACACTTGCAACGCAAGCGCAGCGTTATCCAGCGAGCCTAACGGGGCCCAACGCACCGCTTTCAGACCCAGCTGCCACGCATGCACATCATCCTGCCCATACAAGCCTTTCATCGCATGAATCTGATCTGCAAGCCTTGCACGATGCCCCTGAACCTCCCCCTCTTTTCCTAACATCCATCGCTGAGCTCTGACCGCCTGTAACACCTGAGCTGCTTGAGCTTGATAGTATGCACGATACCCTGCCCGCGTAAAAATACGAGGGATGCGCAATGACACCGTTAAAGGGCTCCATAACGCTTGGCTTTCAAAGCTGCTCTGCGGAATCAAAAAGAATAGATCTGCACTTGAGGCAGACAGCGCTGAAGCTTTCCACTGTTGATAGGCTTCTCGTACGATAGATTGCTGAGCCAGCGCCTCACGTGCCTGATGAACCCATCTCTGTGGCACCCCAGGTAATGGCCTTGGGACTGCTAACAAATCCTGCAGCCATTTTTTTTGCAAATTTTTATCATGCCTATCATACCACTGATCATACCACTGGGGCTGATAAAATTTTCTATACTCCGGGTGCTCTAGCATCATATCCAGCGCAAGCCAATGAGATAAAGACTCTGAGTGATGGAGATGGCTGACAATCACCTCTTGAACTTTAGGCAAAAAACAGAAGATCAGGCTTTTTTGATAAGACTGTAGCACTTGATATCGCACACTGTCAGGGGAGAAGGCAAACGGCCATAGCCCTGACTCAAATTCCTGATGTTCAGAGCTGTGTAAGCGATACAAAGACTCAAGATCTGTGGTACACGCAGGGGAATGGGGGTTAGGATCAGGAGGGCTGAAAGCCACCAACCTCGTAAGCACCTGTTGATGCTCGCTTAAGCGTGTGTGATAGCTTATCAGCCAAAAAATCAAAATTCCACTGGAAATCCCCACAATACTCAGCAACTGGAGCCATCGCTGCCGAGATCCTCGATCCACACGGGGGCGCGCACAGAGAGATCGAAACAATCCTTCCGTAAAATATCCAGACACCGCATCAACAGGCATGGCGACCCCGTACAACCCTTGGCTCTTCGGCAAAGACAATCCCCAGGTGTGTAGCGCAGGCTGGATTTCTGCAAACTGATGCGCGACATGATAGACCTCATGCGCTGCGTATGGCGCATGGTACTGTAACTGGGTCAGCGCAAAAAGGCTGATACGATCCAAACACTCTGAAAACCCCTGATGCAGTCTGGCTGCAAAATCCTGTTTCGACCCCTCCCATGGCAAATCAACCCCCAACCGTTGCGCTCTCCCTTCACCCACAAGCCCTTGCGACCACGCTTGAAATCCAGAAAGCTGATCCCAATGCGTCAGCACCCGATAGAGCGTCAGGCGATACCGTAGTGCTTTTTGAATATCCTCCAACCCACACCCCTCACGTTGACTCAAGGCTTGCAGCGCCTGGCTCTCCTCAGGTGTTGGATGAAGCGTGCGAAAACGGGATAAAGGCGCTGTGAGAAGGACTCCCTGGAAATCCCAGTGAGAGAGCCTTCTGATTTTCTTTAAAAAATACTGCCATTGCGCCTCATCTCGGGGACTTTCATGTAAAAACCAGGCTGCGGGGATCTCCACACACACACCCTCTGTTGCTACAGACCATAGAAACGGGGCCTCGTGTGCATCTGTCTCCCATCGAGACTGATAGACAAACCGTAGGCCACTTAACTCTATCAAACGGCTTTTGCCAGCGCCTTGCGCGCCTACGATCAGATACCCAGGCACCCGAGCATGATGCGTCTTGCGCGCACGAGATTTCAATGCACGCACCTCTGCTGCGATACGATGACAGCTCTGCTGGAAAGCCCTGCGCTCGGCCTTTCTTTGCCTGCTTTTCTCTGCTTTCTCTGCTTTTGCCTCTTTTTTTAAGGCTGCGTGTTGAGCGTCTTTCGATTTTTTAAAAATCATGCGCATGCCTGTATATCCTAACATTCACGCTCGCTTGTTGTTGATGAATCTGTTCAATCACTTGATGACTGGATTCAGAGAGTACCAGGGACAGCCCCGTATAAACCACGACTAAGACTGACAGAGCGATATAGAAAACCCACTTGACCCCTTGCTTGGAGGGCGCCTGAGGGGAAGAACCAAGAGGCATCTCTAACGCTTGGCCCATGAAGATCTCAGCATGCGCAAGGTGCCCAGAGGCTTGATGACTCTCTTGAATCACCCGATAAGTCTCATGCTTCATGCGCGTTAATTGCAGATCCCCCTCTTCTTGAATCGCAAATCTCCCTTGAAACCCCAAACACAGGCAGACATAGATCAGCTCTAATAGCGGGAGATACTCAACAATATGATCTAAACAGTACTGCCGAATCCTAAAAACTGTTTCCCCACCCCAGGTTTCATTGAATCTCTGGCTCAAAAATGTTTGATGGCTAAAATTGACAGACTGCGCCCAGGGTTTTGACATCACAGTTTCATCTAAAAAGGTGCATAACACATATTGTGTGCTTTTGATTAAAGATTTTGTATATCCTGCTTTCTGCGCCCGAAGCTCAAACTTCATGAGACCTTCCTGGACTTCTGTTTTCAAGGCTTCCAGCTGATGGACATACCCCTCTTTCTGCAGCTTGTCATGAATCAAAAAGAGCTCTCCTGCATATTTCAATAAATCATTAGGCCCGGTCAGGTGGGTCAAAGTATGTTGCAGGGGTAGCTCTGAGGGGACAGGCACTTCTAAATGCTCCGAGCTTCCTGAGCTTTCCAGGTCTTCAAAAATATATTTCGTTTTATCGCTCTCAAAGAGCGCAAGCGTTTCAGACTCGTATTCCTCAAGAACCCTATGAGCCCTATGAGCCCTATGTGCAGAACGGATAAACACCGTTTTATCATCTTCTAAATAAAAATCTTTCATATGAATACCCTCAATACGCTCATCACTACTCTCACTGTTTAATCGCCCACAACTCGCAATGAAAATGGGGAATCTCTTTGGCCAGATGCAGGGCAATACACCCAGCTTCTATCATCTTTTTGAAGTGCGTTGAGCTTATGTCCAATTCGAAATAGGCACATTGACTTTGAAAGGGAATCTCCCTCGGCGCCATGACCAGCGGGCGAATACCCACACCGGGGATATGCAGACTTACCATCTCTTGAATATGCGCAGGGCTCCCCACTTTAAAATGCCGTGAGAACGTGGCCAGTAAGACATCCAGCGCCAAGCTGCTGCGCACCACCAGGACAAAGCGACGCGAATGCCAGAGCTTGGAATCCTGGACATTCACCAACATCGAGCCATAGCCCTGATGTGTCATGGGGAGCTTGATTGCAGGCTCCTCAAAGACATATTGGAAGGCCTCTTGAAGATCTTCCATCAAAGGGCCAAAACTCTGGGTCAGATGATGATGCTGATACGGTGCCCGTGGGCTATACGCACGGCTTTCGGCGGTAAATGTTGAGAGCTCAGCCATCAGCTGAATCCCCGTTTCAAAGAGTGTCAGCGGGTGTAACTGACGCCTGGAAATCCAATGGGTAAAAAGCACTTGATATCGATTGACCAACTGCAATAATAAAAGCTCGTTGATGCTCGCGACGCCCCGTTGATCAACGCCTCGCACTCGCCCTGTCAGTTTCTCTTGTCGCTTCACAAGCCAATTGGCCAGTGTTTCAAGCCAATCGGTTAACTTGGGTGATGCACGATGGTGTAAAATAGGCGGAATAAAATGAGGATCGAGAATAATACCCCCCTCCGGCGTGAGGGCATGAAGCCTGGCAATGGGTAAACTTTCAAAATCCTCAAGAGATTCTTGATCGCTTTTAATGACAAAATTCTGTGCCTGTACAGCAATCTCTTGCAATGTAGATGGCGTTTGAAATCGATCAGCTAACGCTTGCATCAAGGGTTTAACACGATGCCACGCTAAGCTCTCCCCTTCAGAAACACCCTCAGGCCGACTTTTTAAAGACTTAGGTAAGCAAAGAAAAAGTACGCTGTCACTCAGCGCAGCTGCGACTTTCCAGGTGATCGGCGCACTGATCAAGGCATCTAGCCAAATATGGGTGCCCGACGGCAGGATTCCTGAAAAGGTAGAAAGCACGATTTCCCCTCGCCCTAATGGCGTTGGATCTATCGTGAGGGTACTCCACCCCCATGCATATTCTTGCAGCGCCTGCTCCCCTTGCTCACTGTGCCAGCGATCAAACGCCGCTTGCGCTTGAAAATGCTGAGGGAGCATGAACAAACCTTCTGACCATAAAACAGGGTATTGCATCGTATGCATCACACTCATAAAACACCTCCTGGCAGAATCTCAAGACCGGATCTCCCCACGATGATCTTCAGGCTCTCCCCCAGGTATTTCTGGCCTCCCTGATGGAGATGATGAAAGACGATCGAGGCTTTCCAACGCGCATTTGAAATCTCTTGATACGCAGCGATCACGCCTACTGCGTGCAGATCTGGAGTCTGAGGGAAGGTGATCTCATAGGTTTCACGGGGTACCAATATCTGTTGCCTCATTGAAAGAAGGCTGGCGCCCAGGGTGCCTGAGGGATCTTGCATCAACGCCCAGTAGCTTGCCTTGTCAAATAACTCAGGGCTTTGCAGGGCATAGAGCGTGATGACAATGGGCGATGGTACACCTCGGATATCTGGATTGACATCTGAGGTTGCCCTGAGATTGACATGCACACCCGCACAGCCTGAGAGCGCCAGCATATAAAACAAAATGCTGAGCCATCGAATCCTCACACGCATCCTGCACCCCCCTCTCCGGCTTGCACACCAGATGCAGCTTCTTTAAAGGCTTTTAACAATCCTTCTTGATAACGCAAGAGTACCTGATAGCTGTTTGCGATGGCCTCAGGGGCAGGCAAGAATGCCGCATCCTGCTCTCTCAACAATCGCTCTAGCAATAACTGAGGGGTTGATGAAAACTGAAAGGGGTTGTTATGTGTCGCTCGAATAGGCGTTGGATCCAGATGCAAGATACGCTTGAGCTCTGCGCGCCCTGCCATCACACCCAGAAGCCCTATCAATAGGCGCTCGAGTATTCCAAAGATTCGCGCATTGAGAACAGACTCTGGAATATCTGCAAATAATCGTGCATCCAATTGAAAATACTGGCACAACGCGCTTAAGACACTCACACCGCCCACCCCTAAAAATCCTTGAGGAGACTGCGCTTTGAGAGTGTCTAATGGCGCATTCCAGTGCGAGTGGTCTCCCACTGTTTGAAAGGCAGAAGGCATGTCAGGCACCCGAGATTCCTGCTCAATGCTTTCCACCAGAATCTCATACGGCCCGATTTGAAACACCTGACCCACGTCTAATCCTGTCGGCACACCGGGAGCCAGCCGATCTCCTGATTTCCAGTACACCCCATTGGTGCTGAGATCCGTCAGTGTAAAACCCTGTATCTGATATTGAATCTTAGCGTGCTCTCCTGACACCGTTTTTTCAGGATCCGGCAACACCCATTGGCAATGCCCTGCGCGCCCCATGACACCACCTGCACGATCAAACGTATACGCTGTTTTTTGAGGAGAAACCTTCCCCCATGGAAATGCCGTGATTTTCAGTGTGATCATCATTCAAAATACTCTCAAAAAGTCTAAATAACAGCCTTATTATGCACATTATTTTGACTTTGTAAAGCATTATGAACTATTTTTTGATCTTTTCTAAGAGGGTGATGAGGTATTCTAGCACCATTTTAAAATGGTGGGTCGTACAAGATTCGAACTTGTGACCAATTGGTTAAAAGCCAACTGCTCTACCGGCTGAGCTAACGACCCTTGAGAGACCGCATTATACGGATTGCTTGATTGAATGCAAGCCCCTTTCTCCCCATTTCTTGTCAATGAGAGAAGGGAATCGCACGCGCAAGGATTTCAGACCTTGCAACAGGC
>JAHFRR010000197.1 GCA_023266165.1 Thiotrichales bacterium | reverse complement strand
TGCCCACTTACAAAGAGGAGAGAGAAGCAGGCAGTAGGCGCTCAAGATGGCGTGCGATCATATCCACTTCCAGATTGACACGTGTTCCCACTTGATAACCGTGAAACACGGTATGAGTCCAGGTGTGAGGGATAATCATGACTTCAAAGAAGTTGACACCCACCTGATTCACGGTCAAGCTCACCCCATCCACGCAAATAGAGCCTTTTTGAGCAATATAGCGCGAGAGCGCCTGAGGATTTCCAATGCGCACCCGATACGCATCCCCCATCACTTGGATCTCAAGAATCTCACCCAAGCCATCCACATGCCCTTGAACAAAATGACCCCCTAAACGATCTGAGAGCTTGAGAGATTTTTCAAGATTGACTTCTTGCCCCGTGGCAATCCCTTGAAAGCCTGTCAATCTTAGGGTTTCAGGGGAAATATCTGCTGAAAAGCTTTGATCTGATGTTTCAACAACGGTCAGGCATACGCCATTCACGGAGATGCTCTCGCCTAAGACAATCCCTGTAAAATCAAAAGTACTTGACAGGATTTGAACCCGCAGGCTGCTCTCTAGATGCGAGACAAACCCTATCTTTCCAAGGGCTTGCACGATGCCGGTGTACATCTCAGCCTTCCTCACCTATTGCCGTTCAACCAAGTATAGCGATAGTGCCGCAACTCTGCAATGGACTCTTTGATGTCTTGAAGCGCCAAGTGTTGCGAGCTTTTCTTGAACCCACCATAGACTTTAGGCGCCCAGCGCTTGGCCAATTCCTTCACGGTGCTTACATCAATCAAACGATAATGAAAATACGCTTCGAGCTCTGGCATGTAGCGCGCCAAAAAACGTCGATCCTGCCAAATGCTATTGCCACACAAAGGCGACTTGCCTTGAGGCACATATTGTTTTAAAAAATGTAAAATCTCAGACTCTGCAAAAGCTTCTGTAACCCCAGTCTTTAGAACCCGCTCAACCAACCCTGAACTATAATGCTGCCGGGTATTCCAAGCGTCCATCTGGGCTAATTGCTCAGGAGATTGAGAGACCGCAAACACAGGGCCTTCTGCCAAAATATTCAAATCAGAATCTGTGACAATCACAGCGATCTCAAGAATGCGATCACGCTCAACATCCAGACCCGTCATCTCCAGATCCAGCCAAATGAGATTGTCTGCTTTTGACATTTTACTCCCTACACGCACCCACAAGAGAGCAGATGGTTTTGCAATAGCCTAGAAAAACAGAACATCAGCCCTGACTAGGAGACCACCCCTACCCTCGGGATTAGCTTCTTGCTGCAACTTCTCTATGCTTTGCTTCAAAAACGCTAGACTTGCACGGATCCCCTGGGTTTAATTTATCCCACGTCTTTTGATCAAACATGGGTGCCATTACAGACACAGCATCGTCATAATGCTTGAACCCTTTAAGAACCTTTGCATCTTGCATAGCACGAACCACCTTGGCGTCCGGAGATTTTCTGAGACGCGGAAGAGTGACATTCAAAAGATATTTCAACATAATAACACGCCTCACCTTACCTACCAAAACCTGACTCAGCACCTTGCTTTTCGAATGATCTCTCAATCTCCACTCTTCTTGATTTCAGCTCAGACAGCCTTGCAGCCCCGGAGTATTGCAGGGATTGCCGATATAAAAGGCGAGGAAACCTCCAGGTTACCGATAGAGGGAGGCCAAGAATGAACCCTTATCATCCCACCAAATTTACGCAGGGCGCTCGTGGAATACTGACGAAAAACACCAGAAAACATATTAACAGCCTCCTCGATAAGTCGAGAGCTTATCACATGACAAACCTGTGAGTCAATACCCAAAATACTAAAATTTAGCCTGCCTCATAAAGGCTTTGAAGATTCTGGATTCCCGCCTGCGCGGGAATGACAAGTTTTCAGGGCACTGTGTGTTTTGTTCTTTACTAAACTCCTTATCGAGGAATTAAGGCTCTGTGTTGTTTTGAGTGGGTAATTCTAAAAAATAAAAAACTTTCGCACCATAATTTCTTGTCCCCTCTCCCCTTGCGGGC
>JAHFRR010000196.1 GCA_023266165.1 Thiotrichales bacterium | reverse complement strand
CTATAGCAGCGCACTCTTTGCTGCGGGAAACAAGCCTACATGAGAGAAATGATCCCCCCATACAAAAGAACGAGGAATGGCGAATGAGTAACAGAGCATATTGTATACACGGAATTCTTGGCCTCATCGGCTCTCTCATTTGTCCAGTGTTAATTTGGCTACCCGCTGCCTTCGGTTGGTTAGGCAAATTTAACCCTGGTTCAATATTACTGACGGTTCTTTTTTCTTATCTGTGTGTTGTGGTTACATTAATCCATGGCTTGATCATGGCTTATTTTCTGAAAAAAGAACACCCGGAGCACCCGGCCATTTACTTGCTGCGAGCAGAATACATTATGGGTATTCTTTCAATCGTTGCTGGTGTGTTGGCTATTATAAACTTCATTTTTTTTTGGAATATTAATGGCTAAGGCCTGATGATCAAAATAATTATCTCTTTAGCAGCTCTTCTAATCACCATGGTCACAGATGATTACTATGCCAACTCTCCCATCAATAACCCACAAGGGCCACTGACTGGGACTGAAAAAACCTTACGGGGAGGCGGACCAACCGATGATGGTACTGTCTCCAATAATTATGGGCGTGACGGCAATAAACCAAATGCAAAAAATGGTGGTTTTCGCTGCGTCATCAATAGCACATTACCCATGGCCGAGTTAAAAGCGCAGGCGATGGGCAAGGAGCCTGACGGTGGGATTTTGGTGTATCGCCATGATCCCAAGAGCCAAACACTGAGGCAGATTTGGAACAGTTGATTGGTACCGCGCTGCAGGATGGTTATATTGCTCTCCTTTCAAGATGCAGGCGCTTTCTTCGCCTCTCCCCTTGTGAGAGAGGACGCCGCTACTGCGGTCAGAGAGGGATTTGATAACCTATGTGCCTATCATACAGGCTTTCGCATTACCCCTCACCCTCGAAATCGCTTCGCGTTTTCGAGACCTCTCCCTCAGGGGGAGAGGTGAGAGAAGCCGCACCTTCAGGTTGAATCAGTATCTATCGTTATCGCTTAACCCGCGCAAAAAAAAACGCCCCTTCCGAAGAAGAGGCGTCCTGTCAGCGGCTGGGCCTTACGGGGCCCTGACCCTGACACTCGGTTGCCCTGAGGAGGCGCTGTCGACCGATTTATAAAGCCTTGTCGTGCATCAACAACATCAACTGTTGCGCATTTTCAACGTACTGCTGATTGGCCAGTTGTCCTGCTGTTAGGGCAGAACCGCTGGGGGCAATCGCTGGGTCTTTGTAGACCAAGATACTGCTGACAATGCAAAAAGCGACAGTGACGCAGAATGCAACGACAATGGCTAAGGCTCTGATGATGCTCATAGTAATACTCCTTCTTAAAATTTTTCCCCACCTTGCCCGATGCAAAGGTGTTTTTGGATAACGCGATACAACGACGCCAGTGTACGACGTTTCTGCGAAGTTGCAAAATCTTGCCAAAACAGGCTCAAAATGACCCCAGCCAACGACAAGTACATGATATTTTTTTGGAGTGCGTTTTGTCTTGATGAATCGGCAAAACCACAGAGACCTGACCAGTCGCATCATTGACACACTTACATCTAAAAACCATTAAAAGCCATCTATTAAGTCTTGCACTTGGGATTTTAGGAGAGAACAACCCCAAGCGGTTGTAGAGTACACAGAGTGAAGCGGCTGGCAGCACATTTCAAAGAGATCAATGATTGTGCGCTCACTATCACCTAAAATCCATCTGTCACCTTCGAAATACACGGCTGTAAAATAATGGATTATCATGCATTAAATTGCAGAATCAAGGCGCTGCTTTTAACTTATGGCAGGCGTTATAGCGATTTGAAAAAATTAGCTCAAAACCGGCGCTGCGGTTGCTTCAGTCAAACGTTTAACGACTGGAATGGCCGCAAAAGCCACAACGGTGGCCGCTACCGTCATGATCATCACCACGGTAAAGGTGTGAGTGTAGAGCGCGACACCTTGGTCAGCGACGATTGTGGTGTTTGGCGTGCTGAGCTTGGCAAGAATGCTGGCCCAATAGCCCGCCAATGCGTTGGA
>JAHFRR010000195.1 GCA_023266165.1 Thiotrichales bacterium | reverse complement strand
CGCCGAACCTGCCGTCTAGGATCTGACAAATTTAGAGCCCGTCAAGGCACCCCTTCGGGTTCGTTTCACTCAGCCTTGACTGACCCCTAAATTTGTCTCATATCTATCTGGACTTCTACAAGAGGACGAGGTTTTGGATCCATTGAAATTATTGGAGATCAACTCAAGAATCCCAGCAAATATAAGGGGATGACACCTTTACTCCCCAGTAAAACACCATCTGTGAGCAGGCATGCATTGTCAAGATGCTGGATCTGTTTGCGGGTTTTGTTTTTACCGCCGACTTCTAGCATCAGATCACCGATTTGGAAATCCCCGGTATCGGGGCAATAAACAGAGGCGCCTGCATTTTGGAGTTGGTTGAGAGCAAAGGTTTCACGAACTTTTCCGATCCACTGATCTTCTGGGGAAGTAAAGTGATTGGCATACATCAAGTTGGTGTTATCGGGGTACATTTTGGCAGGATTCCTGAGCGCAGCTTTTCCTGTAGGTTTCGGCCATAAAAAACGAATGAGCCCTGCTTGTTTTAACAGGGAGAGATACTCGCTCACACTCTCAAAATCTTTGGAAAGCGTATTTGCGAGTTTTGAAGCGCTGAGCTCGCCTGGCGGTGAGATGAGAACGTACTTGTAAAGCTTTTCTAACACGGCAAGTGTCGGTGTTTTCAGAGATTTAAAAATCGCGATATCTTCATAAATCGTTTTTTGCGTGGTGTTTTCGATGGCTTGGAACTTTTCCCAATCTTGAGAGAGCGTTTTGAAAAACGGATAATACCCCACCCTGAGATAGCGTTTAAATTCTTTCAACACCTCAGGCACGTCCAGCGCATTGGCAAATGCCACATGATCTGCCATCAACGTTGGTAGGGTGAGGGAAGGGAAAGTGCGATTGAGCGTGAACTCAAGATATTCTCGAAACGAAAAGCCTTGCAAGGGGATCAAAGTCACTCGTCTGGAGAGATCGTATTTTCCATGCAGTAAATCAATGGTTGAGCTACCTGAGAACACAATACGGAGATCTGGGTAGATATCTGCACTGTTTTTCAGAATCTGTGTCCAGTTCTCATATTTGTGGATCTCATCAAGATACAGCAGGCGCACGTCGGTTTCTTTGTAGAGCTGATCGATCAAGGGCATGAGAGGGTTGTCGAGAAAAAAAAGATGATCAAGTGAGGCATACAGCGCTTTACCTTCCAGTGCTCCGTTTTTCAGGGCGTGATGTAATAAGAGGGTTGTTTTACCAATACCCCGACTGCCGACAATGCCTGTGATGTGATTGTCCAATGTGAGGGTATCAAAGGCTTTGCGATGATAAAACGGATTTTTTTGAAAGTGTGAGAGCATGATTTTTTGAGTTTCAAAGAGTGGGTTCATCCAAATGCGCCTCCCTGGTTCTACGGTATTCTATTCCGTTTTATAGAGTATACTGGAATTTTCATTAGGTTGCAACCGAACGAATTGAGCATTTTTATTGGGTTGTAACCGAATAAAAGGCGAAATCCAGCTACACCCCCCTGACTCTCTTGCAAGAGCGTGTATAATTCCGCACAAGAAATTTGATTGGGTTTGAAAGTTGCCATGAATCCCTTTATCCATTTGCGCTGTCACAGTGAGTATTCGTTGGTAGATGGCCTGCCCAATCTTGCAGGGTTGCTCAAACAGGTGCAAGCCCTGGAGATGCCAGCGATTGCCCTCACCGATGAAACCAATTTATTTGCAGCCATTAAGTTTTACAAAGCAGCGCTGAGCGCAGGGATTAAGCCTATCTTTGGTGCGGATTGCTGGTTGTTGGATCCCGCGCAAGAGGCACCCTACAGATTCACGCTGTTATGCTTATCTAAAACAGGCTTTCAGCAGTTGACCGAGTTGATCTCTGAGGCTTACCTGGAATCTCCCCGCAAAGAAGGGATCCCCTTAATCCGGGTAGAGCAAATGCAGGCGCAGCATCTCTCTGAGCTGATTTGCTTGAATGGAGGATTGCAGGGCGAGGCAGCGTGGTTATTGCAACACGGCCATGACGAGGCGGCGAAAGCGTCTTT
>JAHFRR010000084.1 GCA_023266165.1 Thiotrichales bacterium | reverse complement strand
TTTGCTTCTGAAGGCTTTTTCAAACTGCACCCTCCACCCTAGCCCTCCTCCGCAAGGGAGGAGGGAATAAGAAAGCCTTCCCAATTCAATAGGTTAGAAAGATGTGTGCATGCCGTAGCCCCTTGAGGGAGAGGTCGGCGCATGGAATGCGGCGGGTGAGGGGTAAAACCCATAAGTCTACCCCCCCTCACCCTCGAAACCTGCGGTTTCTCGACCTCTCCCTCAAGGGGAGAGGTGACATGCAAAGCCTTGTTCATCAAGCCTTTCAAAAGATGAGTGCGCATCTTAGCCGCTTGAGAGAAAGAAGTCTAGCACTCAAAGTGGATGACTTGCATTTTTTAAAATAATCTCCTGTGATCCGGTAAATTCCACATGCCGAAAGCATGCTATTCAATTTCTCCCTCACTCACCCGCTCATGGCCTGCAAGATCCCGATGGGTTTGAATCTCTGTAAATCCATAGGCTCTGAAAAGCTGTTGGACATCCGGCCCTTGAGTATAGCCGTGTTCCAACATGAGCTTACCGTGCGGTTTGAGAAAGTGTGGGGTAGTTTCAATAATATGTTTTAAATCTTGCAGGCCGTGCTCTTCTGAGACCAAGGCAGAGCGGGGCTCGTGACGAATATCACCTGAGAGATGGATGTCATCAGGGGCGAGATAGGGCGGATTACTGATAATCAGATCATACCGATCAGAGGGATGAGGGGGCAACGCTGCAAACCAATGGCTTTGCAAAAACGTAGTGTTGGAAATTTTAAGTTGCCGGGCATTGTGTTGGGCGATCTTTAAAGCCGCGTGCGAAAAATCAATTAAAGTGACATGAGCCGTGGGTCTGTGTTTTGCAATGGCAAGCCCTATAGCGCCTGATCCAGTCCCTAAATCTAAAATCTGATAAGCCTTATTGTCTGGAATGTCTTGAAGCGCAAGCTGGACTAGGCACTCTGTTTCAGGTCTTGGGATCAATACATCGGGTGTTACCATGAGGGTGAGATCCCAAAACCCTGCCTCACCCACAAGATAGGCATAGGGGATACCTGACGCACGCTTTTGAATGAAGCAGGTGAACTGGACGAGTTCTTCAGGTGTTAAGCGATATTCTGGATGGCTTAAGATAAAAGCCAGAGGGCGCTTGAGGGTATGGGCTAAGAGCCACTTGGCATCAAGCTCAGGTGTGGGAATGCTTGCCTCTTTGAGTGTTTGGAGGGCGATGTGGAGCACTTTATCAAGTGTGAGCACTACCCCTCTCCAAGGCTCGCCAAAAGCTCCGCCTGATGCTCTTGCATCAGAGGAAGGATGATCAGTTCGAGCTTGCCATTCATGATATCTTCAAGCTGGTACAGGGTTAAGTTGATGCGATGGTCTGTTACACGCCCTTGAGGGTAATTGTAAGTGCGAATCCGCTCGGAGCGATCACCGCTGCCGACCAAGGCTTTACGGGTATCGGCTTGTTCTTGGCGTTGCTTTTCTTGTTCCGCAGATAAAATTCTGGCTTGAAGGAGTGCCATGGCTTTGGCGCGATTTTTATGTTGCGAACGCTCATCTTGGCATTCCACAACGACCCCTGTTGGAATATGTGTAATCCGGATGGCGGAATCTGTTTTATTGACGTGTTGGCCGCCAGCACCTGAGGATCGATAGGTATCGACCCGCAGGTCTGCAGGGTTGATATCAATGGATTCAATTTCTGAGACCTCTGGCATAATAGCCACTGTGCAGGCAGAGGTATGAATGCGCCCTTGGGCTTCTGTGACGGGTACACGCTGCACGCGATGCGCACCAGATTCGAATTTCAGTTGAGAGTAAACGGAATCTCCAGAGATTTTTGCGATAATTTCTTTATAGCCCCCGTGTTCGCCTTCATGGGCCGTGATGAGCTCAAGCGTCCATCTTTGGTTTTCTACGTAGCGACTGTACATGCGAAAGAGATCTCCTGCAAAGATCGAAGCTTCATCACCCCCTGTGCCTGCGCGTATTTCAAGATAAATATTGGCGCTGTCATGTTGATCTTTAGGAAGCAGCAAGCGCTGAAGGTCTTGCGTGAGTTTTTCGCGTTGGGCTTTATGCAGTTGATACTCTTCTTTAGCCAAAGCCTGTAATTCAGGATCAGGCTCTTTTATCAAGTTTTCAGCGTCTTGTAGATCTTGCTCGCTTTTGAGAAAGTCCCGAAAGCATTGAACCAGAGGTTCTAGCTGGGCATACTCCTTGGAAAGGGCCATAAATTTTTGGGTTTGCACAATGACTTCCGGGTCTCTGAGCAGGTGATTAATCTCTTCAAAACGGTCTTGCAACGTCAATAATTGGGTGTGAATGGAGTCTTTCATGTATTATGTCTTTGGGTTATGGTTGCGTGCTGTCAGCGATTGAGGGGCATCGCTGGTGAGGTATTCTAGCACAATTTTAAACAGAGATGGATCCGTTTTTTTGAGTTTTTCAAAAATAGTCGACCTGGGTTATAAAAGAACTTTTTGTAAAACAGGTTGTTATTGATGGCCATTCACGCTACCATGACCCTGTATCAAAAATGCAGGGTCATCAGGGAGGGGCTATGAGCCAGACCATCGTATTACACCCCGCCTATCCAGATCCCCAGCTGTTGGATGCCATTATCAAAGGCCTTCATGCAGGGGCGGTGATTGCCTACCCGACGGATTCAGGCTATGCGTTGGGGTGTCGTTTGGGTTTGCACAAGCCTTTGCAGCGGATTGAAAAAATTCGCAAGCTCCCTGCTAGCCATAATTATACGTTGATGTGCAGGAGTCTCTCTGAGATTGCGACTTATGCCCGCGTGGATACGGCGATGTATCGCTTGATGAAGCGTTTGCTGCCAGGGGGGTATACGTTTATTTTGCCGGCGACGCAAGAAGTCCCGAAAGTCATGCAGCCGAACAAGAAAACCATTGGCATTCGTATTCCTGATCATCCAGTGGCTCTGGCAATTGTGAATACGCTGGATGAGCCTCTTTTGTCGACCACGCTGATTTTGCCTGAGCAGGATGAACCTTTGACAGACCCTGAGGATGTCAGTGATTGGGTAGGAGAGGAGGTCGATATTATTATCGATGGAGGTTACTGCGGCTTTGAGCCTACTTCTGTGATTGACCTAACTGACGGAGAGCCTGTGCTGGTGCGTGAAGGCAGTGGGGATGTGAGCTGGATTTCTTGAAAAATAAAAATGGATAGTAAACTAACATGAAAGAGCGGATTCAAAAGGTATTGGCGCGAGAAGGCTTGGGGTCACGTCGTGAGATTGAGTCGTGGATCCGTGCGGGGCGATTGATGGTGAATAGTCGCGTGGCAGAACTGGGTCAGTTGATTGATCATCAGGATAAAGTGTTGCTGGATCGCCGTGCTGTTGCACTCTCTCCTGTGCGCGTTGTGCCGTTGCTGGGTTTGATGTATCACAAGCCTGAAGGACAGATTTGTACGCGCAAAGATCCTGAAGGTCGGGATACGGTCTTTACGCATTTGCCTGAGTTGCCTCTGGGGCGTTGGGTGGCAGTGGGACGTTTGGATATCAACACCAGTGGCATTATCTTATTTACCACTGATGGGGATCTCGCCAATAGCCTGATGCATCCGCGCTTTGAGGTCTCGAGGGTGTATATCTCTCGGATTTTTGGAGAAGCGACAGACGCGCAAAAACAAGCGCTGCTGGATGGCGTTGAGATTGATGGGGAGCGTATGGCCTTTGATGCCATCCAAACGATGGAAGGCGAAGGCACCAGCCGTTGGTATCGAGTGACGTTACGGGAAGGTAAAAACCGCGAGGTGCGTAAGCTGTGGGAGTCGCAAGGTTTGCGCGTGAGTCGGTTGATGCGCGTCAAGTACGGCCCGATTGATCTGCCTAAAAGCGTACGACCTGGAGAAACCAAAGAGCTTTCTCCTGCGCAGATGAACCTGTTGCGAGAAGCGGTGATGCCAAAGGTGCCTTCGTAGTAGCCTCAGCGCTTGGGTGCGAGGTGGGATGCAAGACGCGCAAGACGCAGTTGGCATAATTCAAAAAACTGGTTACACTGAGGGTATGGGTAACTTCAGTATTTCAGTATGAGTAAGGACAGTATAATGACAACCATTCAGCTATTTGTAAAAAAAAGAGCGCAGAGCCTCAGAGCAGGTGTTGAGCGGGGTGCGCGAAAAGCCTTATATGCCTGGGTGTTTGTGATGCTTTCGTGTCAGATGGCCTTTGCATCGAGCTCAGAGGGGTCGATGCCGTGGGAAGGCCCGTTGCAGAAAGTCATGGAGTCGATTTCAGGGCCGGTGGCGAAAACCTTAGGGGTGATCGTGATTGTGCTCGCAGGGCTTGGGATTGCCTTTGGGGAGTCAGGCAGTGGCGTACGTCGATTGTTGCAGGTCGTGTTTGGGTTGGCGATTGCTTTTACAGCCAGTAGCATTGTGGTGAGCCTCTATCATCCGGCTGGTGGTGTGGCGTTCTGATCATGTCAACACCTGGATACCAAATCCCTATCCATAACTCATTGGTTTCGCCTCTTTTGATGGCAGGGGTTCCCAGGCGGTTTGCCATTCTCAATGGGACATTCTTGGCAGCGTTTGTGTTAGGGCTCCACTCACTGTGGGCAATTCCGATTTGTGCGTTTTTACATGTGCTTGGGGTGTTTCTCACCAAGCGCGATCCGTATTTCTTCCAGATCATGGTGCGTCATGTGCGCCAAAAACCGGTTTATCGAGTGTAGGGTCTATGTTGAATCTTGCTGAATATCGTCAACGTGCGGATCGCTTAAGTGATCTGTTACCCTGGGCAGCCTTGGTCGCGCCAGGTGTTGTGCTCAACAAAGACGGATCTTTTCAGCGAACACTCCAGTTTCGAGGGCCTGATCTGGAATCCAGTACGGAGCCTCAGTTGGTTTCTGTCACTGCGCGCTTGAATAATGCGTTGAAGCGCTTAGGGTCTGGATGGGCGATTTTCGTGGAAGCGAGGCGACAAGAAGCAGCAGCATATCCCACTGAAGGGGCCTATCCGGATCCTGTCAGTTGGCTGCTAGATCTTGAACGCAGAGATTTGTTTCAGCGCAAGCACGAAAACTTTGAAAGCGTGTATTATCTCACATTCCAGTATCTACCCCCGCGGGAAACGGTTTCTAGGCTTTCTCGTTGGTTTATCAGTGGGCGTTCAGATACTCAAAGGGTGAATTACCAGAAGATTTTAAGTTTTTTTGAGACAACCCTGACGCGTTTATTTGATATCTTTCGAGATTTCCTCTATGAAGTGAATTTCTTAACAGATGAGGAAACGTTGACTTATCTGCATGGGTGCATCTCAGATAAATCTCATGAGATCAAGCGCCCGGATATTCCAGTCTATCTGGATGCCCTGTTGCCGGATGCGCCCCTCTTGGGGGGCTTTGAGCCGCAGTTAGGGTCTCATCATTTAAGAACTTTGTCCATTATGGGATTTCCCTCGACCTCTGTCCCAGCCATTTTAGACCAGCTGAATCATCTGCCCCTGGAATATCGCTGGGTGACGCGATTTTTACCTCTGGATAAACTCGATGCTGAAAAGATTCTCAAAGACTATCGACGTCAATGGTTCGCTAAGCGCAAAGGCTTGATGGCGTTGCTTACAGAGACTTTTTCAAAAACAGAAAGTGCCATGGTAGACAATGCCTCAGTCCGCAAATCCTATGATGCGGATGATGCGTTACAGGAGCTTGCGGATGACCATGTCTCGTTTGGGTATTATACGGCGACGGTGACGGTGTGGGACAAGGAGCCTGATATCGCCCGGCAAAAACTGAGAGAAGTGGAGCGGGTCATCAATGGGTTAGGCTTTGTCACGATCGTTGAGCAAGTCAATGCTGTGGATGCCTGGCTTTCTTCCCTTCCAGGGCATACCATCGCGAATGTGCGCATGCCCTTGTTGCATAGTTTGAATCTCTCGCATTTAATCCCCTTTTCAGCGCTTTGGGCGGGGCCCTTGAAGAATACGCATCTGGATGGCCCGCCTTTGTTTTATGCGCGAACCAGCGGCAATACGCCGTTTCGATTTACCAATCATATTGGAGATGTGGGGCACCAGATGTTGATTGGGCCGACAGGTGCGGGGAAATCCGTGTTATTGAATTTGATGGCGCTGCAGTTTTTAAGATATCCTGACGCCCAGGTGTTTATTTTTGACAAGGGAGAGAGCGCAATTGCCTCAACCCTCAGTGTGGGTGGGCATTTGTATCGCGTGGGTATGACAGGGGTGAGGGCCTGGTCTTTCAGCCTCTTGCCCATATCGATGAAGAGTCCGAGCGGATCTGGGCATCAGATTGGATCATTGGAC